>JBDTMP010000441.1:0-13204 GCA_039934215.1 Ginsengibacter sp. | reverse complement strand
CAAAAAATGGAGGATGAAACAAAAACCGCTGATTCGAAATAGTTTCTAAAAAATATCATCTAAAAAACGAAGTTCTGTAAAGGGCTTCGTTTTTTAAATTTAGGAGTTTTTTGAAAATTATTGTAAATTTATTTCCTGCATTAGTCTTGTTCCGACCTTGTGATACGTTGCCTTCCCGGTGAGAAATTCCTTTTATCTAAAAGTAATTTTCGTAAAATTTCTAAAACTCACAGTCATGAAAAAGAACAATTCTCAAACATTAAATGAACGTCGTAATTTTTTACGCCAGGTTGCGACCGGGGCGGCCGCAGTAAGCCTGGCCATGATGTCGTCCCCGATTCCATTGTCTGCATCTCCACTGTCTTACAATCACGACAATGAAGATCCCGATGCGTGGTTTAATAAATTAAATGGAAAGCACAAGATTGTGTATGATGTTCCGGAAGCAAAAGGATTGATGCCATTTGCGTGGTCAAGGGTTTTTCTAATTACGAATGCAAAGACAGGAACTCCCGAAAAAGATTCAAATGTCGTTGTTGTTCTAAGGCATGATGGCATTCCTTATGCAATGGAAAACCGTCTTTGGGAAAAATACAAATTTGGTGAAATGTTTAAAGTAGATGATTCCTCAACAAAAGCTCCGTCGACTCGTAATATGTTCTGGCAACCAAAGCCCGGAGATTTTAAAATACCAGGAATCGGTGAGGTAGCCATCGGTATCAATGAATTACAGGATAGTGGTGTCATGTTTTGTGTGTGCGACATGGCTCTTACAGTTTTTAGCGCTGCCGCCGCACAAGGCATGAATAAAGATGCTGCCGAAGTAAAAAAAGATTGGGTGGCTGGCGTTTTACCAGGCATTCAAATTGTTCCTTCAGGAGTATGGGCTGTAGGACGGGCGCAGGAACATGGATGCGGCTACTGTTTCGCGGGATAAAATGAAATAATATTTGATCGTATCCTTTGAAGCTTCATTTATTAAAATGATTGGAAAGAAAGAAGTATTGTGCATTTCTCAAACATGAAAAACAATGAAGCGGATATTTATTGTTTCGTTATTAGTTATAGTCATCATAGCATTGGCGGTTTTTGTTGAATACAAAGCAGGCAGAAAAAAAATAACCGGCGAAAGAAATTTCGCGTTTACAAAGGACTCTGTTTGGATCGCTCCGGATACAAATGAAATCCCTTCAACTCCTGAAGGAAATTTGATAAGATATGGCAAAGATCTTATTGTAAATACGAATCATTATTTTGGCGCTAATGGCATCCTCTCGACGTCAGGCAATGGAATGAATTGCCAGAATTGCCATCTCGATGCGGGAACAAAATTCTATGGAATTAATTTCGCCACCGTCGCAAACTCGTACCCCCGATATAAAGAACGCAGTGGTTTAATAGAATCTATCGAAAAGAAGGTGCAGGATTGTTTTGAGCGCAGTATGAATGGGAAAATCATTGATAGCAATGGAAGGGAAATGAAAGCATTTGTCGCTTATATTAATTGGGTAGGAAGCAATGTTGCCAGAGATGAAAAACCAGCAGGAACCGGTGTAGAAGAACTTCCCTTTTTGGACAGGCCCGCTGATACGTCAAATGGAAAAATTGTGTTTGTAAATAAATGCCAGGTTTGTCATGGAAAAAATGGCGAAGGTCAATTACGCCCGGATAGTAACGGATCCTTTTACCCGCCATTGTGGGGCCCAAATAGTTATAATGTAGGCGCCAGTATTTATCGGATTTCCAAATTCGCTGGTTTTGTAAAAAATAATATGCCCTTGGGAGCAACGCACTATTCGCCACAACTTACAAATGAAGAAGCCTGGGATGTTGCAGCATTTGTCAATACAAAATATCATCCTTATAAAGATCTTTCACGTGACTGGCCAGTAATAATTAAGAAACCTTATGATTATCCGTTTGGTCCATACCCGGAAAATCAATTCTCAGAAAGTGATCATAAATATGGTCCCTTCGCTGGCATAAAAAATTATTATGCCGGCAGGAATTACAAATAAAGTCGCTTGAATACAATCACCCTCGCCTGGTTATCGTTAATCAACTATACTTTTTTTCTGAATAGTCTTGTGTAAACGCACGGCTTCAATTAATGCCGCGGAGCCGTACCAAGGTCTTAGTTCCATTTCCAAAACTCCCGCTTTAATTGCAGGGTCTGTTTCTGTAAGTTTTTTTGCTTCTTCTATAGTGCCTACATTAAAAATAAAAATTCCTCTTATGGGCTGGTCATCCATGAACGGCCCCGCCACTATCAACTTTCCTTCATCGGCCAGCCGAATTATGTTTTTTAAATGAGCAACCTGCAGATTTGCGCTTTCAGCAGAATCAAGATTTTTATTTTTTCCTTCTTTTAAAAATGCCATTACATATTGCTTCATACCATAATCATCGGCACCAAGTTTTTTTGCAAGCAAAGAATCAAAACCCGCGTTTTCATTTTGTGCTATGCACGCGAGCGTTAGAAGAGCAAGTATGGCTATGAAATAATATTTGACCATAAAAAAAATTTACCTTTTTATCTGAATAAATAATAAATCTAAGAACTATTTTCAAAAATTTATATTCAATAATAATAATGCTTTAAATTACTTTATGGAAAAAAAATACCCGTTTTATTTTAGGTCAACAGTTACCCTTTTTGGTATTATGTTATTTATATACCTGCTTTATGTACTAAAAGCAATTCTTATACCTCTTGCTTTCGCTGCTATGATTGCTATTCTTTTAAATCCTTTTGTTAACAGGCTCAGGCAAAAAAAAATCCCCAACATACTTGCCATTCTTATTGCCTTATTAACTACAATTCTGTTAGTCGCCGGTGTAATGGTTTTTATTTCTTCGCAAATAGTAAAATTTTCTGATAATATGCCGGTGTTGCAGGAAAAATTTTCGATACTCTTTCATCATTTTCAATTGTGGCTCCAGCAGAATTACTCTCTCACTTTACAAAAGCAGCAGGAATTATTGGCGCAAGCCGGCTCCAATCTTAAGCCATTAATTGGCCAGACACTGGGAACTGTTTTAGGCATTGTCAGCGTTATTGTATTGCTGCCTATTTACATTTTCCTCCTCCTGTTTTATAAAACACTTATTCTAAATTTTCTTTTCGAAATATTTGCTGAGCAGAATTCTACCCAGGTAGCAACCGTACTTAAAGAAACAAAAGGAGCCATTCAAAGTTATATGGTCGGTCTTCTTTTAGAAGCCCTGATCGTGGCAGCGATGAATTCTGCCGCGCTTATGTTACTTGGCGTTAAGTATGCAATATTGATAGGCGTAATAGGGGCCATATTAAATATTCTTCCTTATATAGGGGGGCTGGTGGCCATAGCAATTCCTTTACTTATCGCTACCGTTACGAAAGATGGATTTACGACACAGATAGGAATTATTATCGCGTACCTGGTAATCCAGTTTATTGATAATAATATTTTGGTACCCCGGATTGTTTCATCCAAAGTAAAGATTAATGCACTTGTTTCAATCGTTATCGTGTTGCTGGGAGCGGCAATTTGGGGAGTTGCTGGTATGTTTCTGTCAATACCATTTATAGCTGTTCTTAAGATAATTTTTGACAGGGTAAAGGAGTTAAAGCCGTGGGGAAAGTTATTGGGAGATGATGTTCCTGTTTTGCATAAAGGACAGTTGTGGGGGTTTCGGAGCAAACGAAGAAAATCACTTGTAGAAAAAGTTGCCACAGATAATTAAGGGTCTGAATTGATCCCATCAATGTAATTTTCAAACCCTTTCAAAAAAGCCCCGTCACATTAGTCACGAATGGTAAATTTTCTTACTTCTTTTTTGCTGAATCCTTTTTTGGGCCGGGCTTGTGCGTCGTAGATTTTTTAGGACTACTTTTAGAATCAGAACTTTTTGAGCTGCTCTTCCTTGGAACTTTCGCACCTTCTTCACGTGCTTCAGAAAGCCCGATAGCGATAGCCTGTTTTGGATTGGTAACTTTTTTGCCGCTTCCCCCGCTCTTAAGTTTTCCTTCATGCATTTCGTGCATTGACTTTTCAACTTTTTTTGAAGCGCCTTTTGAATACTTTGCCATATTTTAAAAATTTAAAGGTTAGTGATAAAAAAATAAACTAATTCTTATGCCAAAAAATTGCATGCGCATACATTCAGACAATGTCCATTTCGCTGATTTCTTTTTTATATTGCGACGGCAGCATTATGGACTTAATTAAACCATCCATTTTTAATTTACGGCTCAGTTTGTAAAGAGATAAACCGGGACTAAGAAGAGAGAAATTTCTAAGGTCGAGCAAATCCTTTACTTGCTGCGGCACTACCAATATTTGGCCTTCAATTAAAAGCCTGTAGCGGAATGCGCCGATATGCTTTTTATATTTCTTATAGAGATCAATAGAAAAATCGCTTTTTTTAAGATCATGGTCGAGATCATACATTCGCACCTTCTCCCATTCAGTAAAATTTGAAGGCAGTCCTTGCAGGTCCATTCTTTTTCCAAACCTGTAAAAAACATCGAACACATCTTCTTTTTCCAAAGGAGATAATTTATGCTCAAGCACTTCATAAGAGGCGATACTGTAATGAATCAGCATGAACAAAACATCGCGGTATGCCCAGTCAGGTATAGGTTTCCCGCGCTTATTTTCAACCCCTTTGTGAATGGATGCGATGGTGTCTATAGTTTTTAAAGCTTTCTCATTTTCCTCAAAAATTATTTTTCTTGCATAGCTCACTGTTGAAAATAGTCTGCCCAATGGATCGGAAGGGAGTTTGCCTGTAAAATATAACCAGTCCACCGCTTTGTTTAAAGCAAATTCTGCGGCAGCGCCGGCAAAAATAAAAAGTACTGTATCACTTTTGCCCCATATTTTTCTTACTATTGAATTTTTTTCTACAAAATATTCCATTGTGCAAAGGTACTTTGATGCGAATAAATATTCACAAAGACGCGGAGTGCAGCTACGCGATGATGAAAACTTGCTATAAAAAAATTAAAAAAAGCGCCTGATAATATTTACTAATAAAGTGATCACGATGCTTATAATAATCATTGTGACTATGGGAAAATGAAAACCCACGTTATCTGACTTAACTTTTATATCGCCGGGAAGATTTCCAAACCATGTAAACTTATCATGAAAAAAATAGATAACAATCCCGGCAATTGATAAAATGATGCCTCCAATAATCAAATACTTTCCGGTTTCCTGCGACATTTTTATTAAAACTTTTTTTAAAAATAAAATTAATTTGCTGGCACAAAAAACAATTTCCTTTTTTGATCCTGCTATTTTTGTAAATGACCGTTAAAGGAAATAGGATCCCGTGAAGTACTTACCACATTGAGGCTGGCGCTGCCATTCCCAAAAATTGAGAAATTTAATTGTTGCACGTCCTGCTTGTCTTTCGGTTTAATTTCTACATTCCATTTATTACTTTTATTATTAGTAACCTTATAAGAAAAATCAGTGGAAGTAAATTTTATTCCACCCTGTGATGGATCGATCGGGGCAGTATATGATCTTCCAAAATAGGGAAGAAAGGTCGTGAGCGAATCACCAGAAACGGTAACATCGTAACGTGACGTGAGGTTACGAAAGCGACCTCTTGCGGGATTGACCGATTCGGCGACAAAAGTAAAATGCCGGGAGTCAATCATGTTTTTGATCGCATCGGCGGAGAAATCACCTTTGTCAGCAGACTGACTTTTCGTTGAAGAACAGTTTGAAAAAATAAGTAAACCCGTGAATAATACCATCATGATTTTGATGGTAAGAATATTTTTTTTCATAATAATCTTTATTGGTTCAATATTTAAAATCTCAAAAACTGAACCGCGTATTTATATTGAAGTGTGAAATATGAGGATTTCATTTTTTTTGTATTTGATTTTGAAAAAGAGATCGACTAAAATTGTAAATATGTTTCAATTTTATCATCGTTCCCTGATGTTTTTATTTGGAATAGTATTACCATTTTCTGTTTCACAACAATTTCTATTTTTTAGAAAACAGGAAGCGTCGAAAAAAATTATTCATAGGTAATTAATTTTGTAAAATGAAAAAACAACTTGTTGTTCTTACCGGTGCGGGAATAAGTGCGGAAAGTGGTTTGCAAACTTTTCGTGATAGTGACGGTCTTTGGATGGGCCACGATGTGTATGCAGTCGCAACACCTGAAGGATGGAAAAAAAATCCCGGGCTCGTGCTGGATTTTTACAACATGAGAAGGAGAGAGGTAGCAAAGGCAAAACCCAATATAGCGCATGAAACAATAGCGGCTTTGGAGGAAAATTTTATTGTAACAGTTGTTACCCAAAATATCGATGACCTTCATGAAAGAGCAGGATCAAACAATGTAATACATCTTCATGGTGAAATTTTTAAAATGCGGAGTGAAACGGATGAAAATACCTTTTATGACACTTCAGGAGATATTAACTATGGCGATCTCGCTCCAGATGGCGCTCAATTGAGGCCGCATGTTGTATGGTTTAATGAACAGGTTCCAATGATCGTAAGAGCAAAAAAAATCATGTCGCAAGCGGATCTTTTTATTCTCGCCGGAACATCGTTGCAGGTGTATCCTGCATCAGGACTTATTGATTATTTACCGGACGATATTCCAAAATATATTATTGACAAAAATCCGCCGTACGTTCCACCGCATCATAATTTCCAGGTAATTGCCAACTCTGCGACTGAAGGAATGCGGGAGTTGTTTCAAACATTGATGAAATAATAAAAAGGGCGTATCATTGGAAAAATAATTCTGCTTATGTATTCAGCTGCTTCATCGGACACTTTCCAGGTATTGTTTCTTTTGCTATTTATTGTTTTAGCATTTGTCCCATTTATTTTTTTCCTTATCACGCTTCAGAAAACCATGAATGTAATATCCGTTGAAAACAGGAAGATGCCGCCATCCAACGTGTGGCTTATGCTGATTCCACTATTTAATATTGTGTGGCAATTTATAATGGTCAGCAAAATTGCAGAGTCTGTAACAGAAGAATGTATAAAATTAAATATTCAAACGAAAGAAAGTAAGCCAACTTACAACAGCGGCCTAACCTGGAATATCTGCAATCTCATCGCCTTTATTCCTATTATTGGTGGCCTCGCGGCTTTAGTAACGTTTATCCTGTATTGGGTAAAAGTAAATGAATATAAAAACCTGATGATTGCAAATAAAGATAATTATATGCTCGACGCTGAGAAAAATATATTTTACGGAGACAAAGCCTAAACTGGAATATGGGATGTTTAATGGTGTTCCCTTCTATGCGGAATTGGGTATTCTGTTTCAGAAATGTTTTTGCCCCAAAAAAAACAGGAAGATCATCTTCCTGCTTTTCTGATCAAAATATTTAAAACGTAAATTTATTTTCGTTCTTCACCGGTGATAAAATCACCTGTCCCTGCGTAATGTTTTTTGTACCGGTTGTTGATTTCCTCTGACTGTTTCACTCCATTAATATAAAGCCAGCTATTAGCGACTTCCACAGAGTAGGTCGAATTATTGATGAGGTTATCACCTTCCATTTCATCAATCATTTTTTTAACATTTGGTTCAGCAACTTTGAGATTATCCGGATTTCGTGTCTGCAAAGTCCATACATTTTTTGGAGTTTTATTGTTTTCAAGGTTTGTTTCGTTTTGCAGCATAATAAGGTTTTCCATTTTTAAATTCCTGTTCTTCTCAATCTTTACCTGATGAATTCTTGCAAGGGTAGGGGCTATTACCAAAGAAATAATGCTCATAAGCTTTATCAATATATTCATGCTCGGCCCTGAAGTATCTTTAAAAGGATCTCCCACGGTATCACCTGTTACAGATGCTTTGTGTGGTTCAGAGCCTTTGTAATAGGTTTCATTATTAATTACCGCTCCCTTCTCAAAAGATTTTTTTGCATTATCCCAGGCGCCACCGGCGTTATTTTGAAACATTCCCATCAACACACCAGTCACCGTTGCGCCAGCAAGAAAACCACCCAATACTTCAGGCCCAAAAATGAACCCGATTATCAGCGGCGATATTAATGCAATGGCGCCAGGCATCATCATTTTCTTAATCGAAGCATCTGTAGATATTGCAACGCATTTTTCATATTCAGGTTTTCCGGTGCCTTCCATAATACCCGGAATGGTACGGAACTGCCTGCGAACTTCCTCCACCATTGCCATAGCAGCCTCACCAACGGCACGTATCGCTAACGATGAAAATATAAATGGAATCATAGCGCCAACAAATAATCCCGCCAATACATCAGCACGATAAATATCAATACCATCAATTTTTGCAATACCAACAAAAGCTGCGAATAAAGCCAATGCAGTTAACGCCGCAGAAGCAATTGCGAAACCTTTACCTGTGGCGGCAGTGGTGTTCCCCACAGCATCAAGAATGTCAGTTTTTTCCCGAACTTCTTTCGGCAATTCACACATTTCAGCGATACCGCCTGCATTATCGGCGATAGGCCCAAAGGCATCAATGGCAAGCTGCATGGCCGTAGTAGCCATCATACCTGCGGCGGCAATGGCCACTCCATATAAACCTGCACACCAGTAACTCATATAAATTCCTGAAGCAAGAACTAATATTGGCAGTAATGTGCTTTCCATTCCTACAGCAAGTCCGCCGATAATATTAGTTGCGTGACCCGTTGAAGACTGGCGCACGATGGTCATCACCGGGCGTTTACCCATGGCCGTATAGAATTCAGTAATTATGCTCATGAGCGTTCCCACCACAAGGCCGACAATAATAGCTCCGAACACGCCATATTTTGTGAAATGATAATTTCTTAAGACCATGTCGGTATCCGGCAACAACCACATTACCAGGAAATAGGAAGCGATAGCTGTTAATACGATTGAGCCCCAGTTTCCAAGATTCAAAGCCTTTTGCACAACAGCAGTATGCAATCCGGCACTGTCGGAAATTTTTACAAAAAAAGTTCCTATAATTGAAAAGAGAATGCCCATTGATGCAATAAGCATAGGCAATAAAATAGGAGCCAGACCACCGAAAGCGTCTATTGACAAAGTTTCCCTGCCCAAAACCATAGTCGCTAAAACTGTGGCGACATACGACCCAAAAAGATCAGCGCCCATACCTGCAACATCACCTACATTATCACCCACATTATCCGCAATAGTTGCAGGATTGCGGGGATCATCTTCCGGAATGCCGGCTTCTACTTTTCCTACAAGATCGGCGCCTACATCGGCTGCTTTTGTATAAATGCCACCTCCAACACGGGCAAATAATGCAATACTTTCTGCGCCAAGGCTAAATCCTGTAAGTATCTCAATCGCTTTTTCAAGAGCCAATCTATATTCTACTGATCCGTTAGGAATTCCAGATACAAAACTGAGGTAAAGAATAATAAATAATCCTCCCAGTCCAAGTACAGCAAGTCCCGCCACGCCGAGCCCCATAACACTGCCGCCTGTAAACGAAACTTTTAGTGCTTGTGCAAGGCTCGTGCGTGCAGCCTGTGCCGTGCGCACGTTGGCTTTGGTTGCCACACGCATACCAATGAAACCTGCAAGGGCACTCATGATGGCGCCCGTAATAAACGCTAAAGCAATACTCCAGTGACTATTAGCACTGGTGAAACCCATGACCCCAAGTAATAATGCACCGATAATTACGAAGTAAGAAAGGATCTTATATTCAGCCTTTAGAAAAGCCATGGCACCATCAGCAATGTAGGTGCTTATCTCTTTCATCCTTTCATTTCCGGCATCCTGCTTATTAACCCATGCAAATTTTACAAACGTGTACAGCAAGCCAACAATACCCATTGCCGGAATTACGTAGATCAAATTATCCATATTTACTATTTAATAAATTTTTCGGGTGGCAAAAATAGGGTAAAATGTAGTAAGATAATAGCCCTCCATCAAAAGAATTCGATTTGAAAAACGATCATTTGTGTGAGGCAATTATAAGGTAGTTGAAAATAAAAGTGATTTCAGCATTATGCCGCGCTTTTTAAATATACAACTACAGTTCTCTTTCGCGTACTTAATCCTGGCTTTGTCTTTTAGTTACTATTGTATAGCAGGGAAACTTTGAACTACCTGGGTGTCCAGATCCCCAGGCTTTGAAGTGGCTTGACAAGTGAATTAACCTTACCCGGTTTTTCCGCCAGCCAAATATTTTTCAAAAAAACTCTCACTATTTAAAACTTCAATTTTTGAGAAATAGAAATCACCGATATCCTCAGAAATTATACAGTCGCATTTGCTTTGAACTGCGGAATAATATTCAATACCATCCTCAAAATCATTAACAGCGGGATTTTGTAATGATTGCAAAACGGTATTTTTATCTGTAACTGTAATGTTTATGTGTCCACATAAAATTTCAATCTTTTCCTTTGCTGATTTGCTGTTATATTTTTTTTCAGCAAAATAAAAGGCGATAGCCAGGCAAACAGGAGAAGTGAATAAAGTGAATTTGGATCTATCAGCAAGGCTTACAATTCTCGATGTGTAGGTGAATAGCGGATATTCTTTATTTAAAACAGAAACCAAAATATTAGCATCAAGAAAAATTTTCATTTCCTGGATTTAAAATATTCTTCTTTGGCTATTTTTCTTGATCTTTTTGCTTTTGTTTCATATATAGCTTCGCCCTCAGCAACCTGCTGCACCCAGTCGGAAATAGGAAAATCTTCCAACGAAGTATAATTGTTCGATGTTACTTTTTTTAAAAGAAATTCTATCAATCTTGAAAGACTAATGTTATTATTTTCTGCATATTTTTTTGCGCGGGTAATTACGCTTTCATCGAAGCTTAGTGTTATTTTATTATCCATAACATTTATTTTAAAACAAAATTAATCCTTTTATACTACAAACAAAATTTTTCTATACGTATAAATTAATTCTTGCTGCAAAGCTCTTCAAATCTTAAAAATCCTTCACCCAAAAAATCAATAATATCTCCGGCAATCATAGCTTCCTTGGATAATTTATTTGCGGCAAGATCACCGGCAAGCCCATGTAAATAAACTCCCAGTATGCAAGCGTGTAATGGAGAATAATTTTGCGCAAGCAAAGCAGTAAGTATTCCGGTAAGAACATCGCCAGAGCCGGCAGTAGCCATTCCTGCATTTCCGGTAGCGTTAAAATATGCTTTGCCACCAGGTGTGGCAATCAACGTATGGTGCCCCTTTAGCACAATAAAAATATTTAATTCCTTTGCCTTCGCAATTGCCATTTTCATTCTTTCAAAATCATTGTTTGTCTTGCCAAATAGTCTTTCAAACTCTTTAGGATGGGGTGTAATTATACTATTTGGCGGGATTGATTTATATAAGGATTTGTAAGCGCTTAAAGCATTTAACCCATCAGCGTCAATAACAATTGGTTTTTTAAAATTCTTAAAAATCGTTTGCAATAATTGTTTGTGCGACGGATGCTTTCCAATTCCGGGGCCCATGCCTATCACATCAAAATCCCCTAAGTTTCTAATATCTTTTATAAACGACTTTCCGAACATTTTGCACATTGCCTCTGGCACTGAAGTTTGCATTATAGAATAACCGTCTCTACAAATGTAACAGGTGAGTTTGCCAACGCCGCTTCTCAGGCAAGCCCTGGAGCTTAAAATTGCAGCTCCCATCATGCCGTAACTTCCTGCTACCAGGCACGCATAGCCGTAATTTCCTTTATTGGCAAATTGCTTACGTGGTATAAAGATTTCCTTAATCAAATCTGTATCCGTTAAAAAAAGATCTGTATCTTCTTTTAAAGAAAAATTTCTTGAAAGGCCGATATCCAGGACTAAAGGTTCACCCGCATAATTTTCATTTTCGGCCATAAGAAAAGAAAGTTTTACCTGCTGAAAAGATAAAGTGTAGGTCGCTTGAATAATATTATTTGCAATAGAGCTTTTATCGGTAAACAGCCCACTCGGAATATCTATAGAAATCGTTGTGGCGTCTGAATTGTTGATATGCGTGATAATATTATTGTAAATCCCGGACGGCTTTTTATTAAGTCCAGTGCCGAATAAAGCATCAATTACAATATGGGATTTACCAATTACCGGAAAGGATTCCATTGACTCTAAAAAGAAAACTTTTTTTGAAATTCTCTTTAATCTTTCAAGATTTATATTGAAATCATCAGAACCTTCATGGCCGCTGCCAACAACATATACTTCAACAGAATTTTTTTTTTCAATGAGCATCCTGGCTATGGCTAAACCATCACCGCCGTTATTCCCTTTACCGCAAAAAATTTTAAAAGACGGATTGTTTATAAATTTTTCTGTGATCCAATTTGTGCAGGACTGAGCGGCCCGTTCCATAAGTTCAACGGAAGACACAGGCTCATGCTTAATAGTAAATTCGTCCCATTTTCTTATTTGCGAAGCTGAAAATATTTTCAAAAAAAATTATTTGAACGAAGTTACAAAAGGAGATAAATTGCAAACGATTAATTTAAGTATCTCTCCTTAACAATTGTAATATGATGATTCGTATGGCCGATAATTACAAAGCCAAGTGTATTGACACCAATTGTATAAGAGCTTGCCTTGCCAATTGTTTCCAGCGCTTCTGCAGAAAAACTATCAAAGAGAAATTCTGTTGATTGCCTTACAGAAAAAAATTCTGAAATTAAATTGCTCCAGCTTCGATCATTTGCTTTGGAATTATTTGCATAGTCATTCTCATCAAAAGAGGGGAGTGTATTAGTATCTTTTCTTGCAAAGGCCAAAGCCCTGTAAGCGAATACTCTTTCAGCATCAATAAGGTGTTGTAAAACTTCTTTTAAAGTCCATTTACCCGGGGCGTATTTGTATTTTGATTTCTCTTCATTAATTGATTGAAATAATTTCTCCGCTTCAAGGTTTTGTTTTTTGAACGATGTTTTCAAGTCATCATCACCTGCTTCATTGAAGTATCCTTCCATATTGGATGGCACATTACCCAGTTTACTTTTCAGGATAATAGTTTTTGAATCTTCGTTATTCATTAATAGTTTTTTTAAAATTATTATTGCTTTTAAAATCCTTTGCGAATTTACTATTTTTTGAATCCAGGAATTTTTAGCATTAAAAAAAATAGTAACACAAAAAAGCCTAACAGGGATTTAACCTGTTAGGTCCAACTTAATTTATAAACGGATTAATAATTTAATTATCCTTTCCTGTCTTTTTTTACTTTAGACTTAGGCAAAATATC
>JBDTMP010000440.1:0-3348 GCA_039934215.1 Ginsengibacter sp. | reverse complement strand
AAGTGATTTTAGACAAAAATGATTTTTAAAAAATTGTGTTCAAAATCAAACTAGTTAATGTTTTCATAACAAAAAGCCCTCCGATTATTTCGGAGGGCTTTATCATTAGCAAAAAGTTTTTATTATCTTGATTTAATATCAACCGTATTGGAATCTCCACCACCAACTTCACAATTGGTATCGATACGATCTGCACTTATTCCCTCTTTTTCAGTTAAGTATGCTTTAATAGCATCAATTCTTCTATTACATAAAGCCTGTGATGCTTTAGAAGCAGCAGGATATCCTGTAACTGTAATGCCACAATCTGCATTGTTTTTTAATTTGGAAGCCACAGTGGCTAACATAGCTTTTGCATCGCTGCTAAGGCCACCTGAATTTCCTCTGAATGAAACACTTGGTAAATCGCCAATCTGGCATTTATTTGAGTCAACCATTACCATGTTTTTGCAACATTCAGGATCGGGGCATTTGCCTACACCATCAGCATCAACAGGCTGACATTCTGTAGGAGTAATTAATTGCTTGTCTTTACAATCAGGAACGCCATCACCATCAGTATCTTTGGAAACCCCGTGTGTGTCAACAGGGCAACCGGCTGCTGTATTTGGTTCTTTATCAAGTTGGTCAACAACACCGTCACCGTCAGCATCATCAAATACAGGTTTAGGTATTTTCATGTGCTTTGGGTTGTTGATTTCGCTGTAAGCATAATCAAGTGGATTGATCCACCATAGAGGCTCAACTGCTTTTGAACCAATATTAAAGTTTAACCCCAAAGAAGCGTAATTGTAGCTATCAAAATCGCGTGTTTGAACTGGCTCAGCTACAGTATGTTCCTGCCATTGCTGCCCGTCAAGCAAGTCATCTTTAATAAATGTAAATCTGTCTTCAAGAGCAAGATTTACGCGCTTGCCTAATTTAAATGCGATCCCCGCCAGCAATGAGCCGGATGGCTTTAAAGTTTGTCCAAATAAGGTCGCTGAATTCTTTTTATTATTTTCCGCATCTGTTTCATAGCTATCATCTAACAAACTCTTTATTTGGTCACGAATATCTTTTCTATTGTCAAAGCCTGAGCTGTTAATCGAAGAAAAATTGTAAGCAGCTGTTCCATTTAACGCATTAACCTTTGTATCATAAATGGTAGCGCCGAGACCAACACCGCCATAAAGAACCATTCCCGTTTTTTGTTTATGAAAACGAATGTTGTTTAATGTGAAAATACCTTGTAAGGAAAGATCTTGAACATGTGAACGGAAGTTATAATACACGGGTTGTCGGGCAACGGAATTATAAGCATTCCATGCTGAATTATTTGCATATCCATAAGATGGTTTCCAATTTATTCCTTTAGCGCCACCATATACATATTGTAACCTTAATGAAAAAATGTAACCCAATGCTTTGCGGATGTGTGCTGAAATTCCTGCAGTGGGTAATTTAGCAGAAACATCTCCACTTACCGAAAACATACCGCCGGAAATTCCAAATTCAATTTCACTGCGCGGCTTAGCAGGGAAGTCGTATGTATTATTCATGAACTCATTTTGTTGCGCCATTCCTTTGGGTGAAACTACACTTGAATCATAAATATTATATACTCCGGTATCCTGGGCGAAGACGCCGAAAGATAAAAGGGAAAATATTCCCATTAATAATAATTTGTACTTTTTGCTTGCCATAACTTTTTGATTAATGATTTCTAAATAAACGGGTTGATTGATTGCAAAAATATTAAACCAATATTAAAAATCAAATTTTTTTACCAAATATTTAGATTTTGAACGGTTTATATATCCTTACAATTTGGTAAACTTATGACTATTATCCGAGGTTATACGCTGCTTTCAAAGAAAAGTTTTCGAGGGCTTATGAATTACTCGTTTTTTATTAGCATCTATCTTTCCTGCATCGACCTTTATTCTGTACAATATTATTTAATTATTCCTTTCTGTACTATATTGCCTGTTTATGACAATGCAGTTTTCAAGAGATCTTATTGCCAGTGAACTAAAAATATTTGAACAAAAATTTGCTCATTCAGTAAAAAGTAATACGCCCTTACTTGATCGAATAATGAAATACATTATCAAAAGGAAAGGTAAACAGCTAAGGCCGATGTTCGTTTTTTTAAGCGCTAAACTTCATGGCGCAGTAAATGAATCCACTTACAGGGCAGCCGCTCTCGTCGAGCTTCTTCATACCGCAACTCTTGTTCATGATGATGTTGTTGATGAATCACTTGAGAGAAGGGGTTTTTTATCTATCAACGCATTATGGAAAAATAAGATCGCTGTTCTTGTTGGAGATTATCTACTTTCAAAAGGATTGCTATTATCAACTGAAGCCGGAGATTTTCAGCATCTGCAAATACTGTCTGAAGCCGTTAAACAAATGAGTGAAGGAGAATTATTGCAAATTGAGAAATCACGAAAACTCAACATGAAGGAAGAGACATATTTTGAGATTATCAAGGGTAAAACGGCTTCTTTATTATCATCTGCATGTGGCGTTGGAGCGTGGAGCACAAGTCGTAATGAAATGATAACCGCAAAAATGAAAAGTTTTGGGGAAAAAACCGGGATAGCTTTTCAGATAAAAGATGATCTTTTTGATTATGGCCATGACGATGTAGGGAAACCAACCGGCAATGACCTTAAAGAAAAGAAATTGACCTTGCCTTTGATTTATACACTTAATAATATTATAACTACCGAAAAGAGGAAAATTATTTATATTCTTAAAAATGAAAATAAAGATCCGTCCAAAATCAAATATGTTTTGGAAAAAGTCACAGAAGCAGGTGGTATTAAATACGCCAACGAACAAATGACAAAATATCGGGATGAAGCCCTGGCTATTTTATATGAATTTCCTCAGAGCGACATTCGAAAAGGATTGGAAGAGTTGGTAATATATACAACAGACAGGAAATACTAGGATGCTAATATGCTAAAGTGATAAGGTGCTATGAATTGATGCGTTGGTCTCAATATAAACATAATCATTTACGAATTTTCCAATGGCCAATTATCCCATTATCTAATTAAATTATGGAGAGAAGATGGAAAATACTATCAGGTGATGAGGATAAAATTGCTGATTTACAGCGGGCTCTGCAAGTTAGTTACGCCGTATGCAAAATACTTGTACAAAGAGGTATCGACACGTACGAAAGAGCTAAGGATTTCTTTCGTCCCCAACTTTCCCAGCTTCACGATCCTTTCTTAATGAAAGACATGGATAAGGCGGTAGATTGTATTTTATCGGCAATAAGAGATCGGAATAAAATTCTTGTTTTTGGTGACTATGATGTTGATGGAACCACTTCTGTGGCTTCTATGT
>JBDTMP010000439.1:0-6056 GCA_039934215.1 Ginsengibacter sp. | reverse complement strand
CCATTACACATATTGTGAAATCTTGTGCTCACTGATGCGGCTGTTATTCCCTGCAATGATAAAAAATCAAGCGATTGAAAAATTTTCAAAAGCCTTAAAAATGTAGAATCAGTCGGCAGTGGACTACTATAAACCACGGGTGCAGCAATAAAGACAGCATCATATTTTGAATAAAAAGCTGCTATAGTTTCAAGCCATTTATCTTCTACAATGCAATCGGCATCTGTTGTTACAATTAAACTTCCTTTTGAAACTCCAATTGCCATTTCAATTGCCGCTTTCTTATAAGAATTTAAAATAGTTGATCCGGTAAAGTTCTCAAGTTTAATAATTTTAATATTATCATTTTTAAATGAATTGGCTACAACCGAGGTCGTGTCTGTAGAGTGGTCGTCTACTACTATTATTTCAAATAAATTTTCAGGATAAGTCTGCTTAATTATTGATTGAAGGCATGACCTAATATTTTTTTCCTCATTCCTTGCTGCAATAATTACACTGATAAAAACCTGGTTAACTGCTTGTATATCTGGCGTTGAAGTGAAGTCTTTAATTTTTAACCAGGCATGTCTATAAAACAAAATAATTCCGGCATAGAAGAACAATAACAAGAAAGAAACAACGAAAAAGAACATGCAAATTTTTAAATCATAAATAAATATATCATCTCTTGCCTGGCGACGCCTTCTGCTGATATTTCTGCAATTCGCAAAATGACGAAATCACTAAATTTCAAATGCTTCGTTTCAAAAGAATATTACAAAAATAAATTTTTAGAATTCAAATGAATAAGTATATTTGTAGTAGTTGCATAAACAACTATATGCCAAACAACCAATTTAAAAAAGGGGAACTTTATAGCTTTATTACTGGTAAAGCTTCCACAGCGATTGCCCGCCGTTTGCAGAAAAATTTAAAACAGGCTGGGATGGATATCACAATTGAACAATGGAGTGTGCTGTATCAATTATGGAAAGAGGATGGGCAAAGCCAGCAACAATTGTGCGATGCGACTTTTCGCGATAAACCAAGCATTACAAGGCTTGTTGACAACCTTGAAAAAGTTAGACTTGTAAAAAGAGTTGCTTCCAAAAATGACCGCCGCATCAATCTTATCTATCTTACCAAAGAAGCGCAAAGCCTGCAGGAAAAAACAATGGAAATTGCAAACCAGACATTGAATGAAGCATTGGCCGGTGTTACAAATGGACAGATAGAAATAGCTAAGGAAGTCTTACAACAGGTATATAACAATCTTTCAGTGTCACCGGTTATTAATTTGCAAAACATATCTAAACAAAGTTCTTTATTAACAAAATTAAAATTATGAACTCCACCACATCTCATTCACTTTTAAAAGGAGGTGAATGGCTAATTAAACAGAGTAATGCATTTGACACATTTACTCCGGAAGATTATACTGAAGAACAAATAATGGTTCGGGATATGTGCCTGCAGTTTTTAAAAACCGAGGTGCTACCTGTAATTGACAGGATAGATAAAATGGAGCCGGGACTTATGCCTCATCTAATGGAAAAAGCGGGAGAGCAGGGATTGCTCGGTGCTTCGGTTCCCGAGGAATTTGGCGGACTCGGTAAAGATTTCGTTACCTCTACATTAGTAAGCGAAGGACTTGGGGCTGGATTTTCTTTTAGTGTAGCCATGAGTGCTCACGCAGGTATTGGCACTTTACCGATCTTATATTTTGGTACTGCAGAACAAAAAAAGAAGTACATACCGAATCTCGCTGCCGGAGTATGGAAAGGCTCTTACGGACTAACTGAACCGGGTAGTGGCAGTGATGCATTGGGTGCTAAAACAACGGCCACTCTTTCTGACGATGGAAAATTTTATTTATTGAACGGCCAAAAGTGCTGGATCACTAACGGAGGGTTCGCGGATATTTACACCATATTTGCAAAAATCGATGGTGATAAATTCACCGCATTCATCTTAGAACGTGGATTTGAAGGATTCAGTGTGGGGCCTGAAGAACATAAGATGGGTATTAAAGGCTCTTCAACAGTGCAATTGTATTTCCAGGACTGCAAAGTGCCTGTAGAAAATGTTTTAGGTGAAATAGGGAAAGGGCACATCATTGCTTTTAATATTCTAAATATAGGAAGACTTAAATTAGGCTCTGCGGCAATTGGCGGAGCAAAACTTCACCTCAGCGAAACTATTGCATACGCCAACACCCGCGAACAATTTCAAACAGCGATTGCAAATTTTGGAGCCATTAAACACAAACTTGCGGAGATGGCAATCAAAATTTATGCTGATGAGAGTGCCTTATACCGCACCGCCAAATGGATAGATGAGAAAGAAGAAGAACTCAAATCTCTTGGCAAGCCTTTTAATGAAGCGATGCTTGGCGCTGCTGAAGAATATGCCATAGAATGCGCCATCTTAAAAGTTCATGGAAGCGAGGTTCTCGACTTTATAGTTGACGAAGGTGTGCAGATTCATGGAGGCAACGGGTACAGTGATGAATATTTAATAAGCAAGGCATACCGCGATAGCAGGATCAACCGCATTTATGAAGGAACCAACGAGATAAATCGCCTGCTTACTGTGGATATGATGCTGAAAAGAGCGATGAAAGGAAGACTCGACCTGATGGGGCCTGCTATGAATGTGCAAAAAGAACTTATGAGCATTCCTGAATTTGGAAATGACGGGGAAGGCATTTTTGCGAAAGAGCAAAAGCAAATCCAAAACATGAAAAAATCTATTTTAATGATAGCAGGAGCGGCCACTATGAAATTGCAGGCTGGTTTGCAGGAGCAACAGGAAATAATTATGAATATCGCCGACATGGCAATTGAAACTTTTGTTGCTGAAAGTACGTTGCTTCGTGTGATGAAGTTAACGGACAAGGAAGGTGAAGAAAATTCGAAAATTCAAACTGCAATCATGCAATGTTATCTGAATGATGCGATTGATAAAGTTGCTAAATGTGGTAAAGAGGCAATTAACGCTTTCGCCGATGGCGACGAGCAAAAAATGATGTTGCTTGGATTAAAACGTTTTACAAAATCAGATCCTTTCAATAGCAAAGATGCAAGAAGATTGATTGCAGATAAATTGATTGGCGAGGGAAAATACCCTTTGTAAATTAAACTCCTTAAAGGGGCTTTGGGTGATAGTTCAAAGCCCTTTTTTTATTCCTTTAGTGAATACTATTCTATTTTACTGTGCAAATATTCCACCAGGTCCACTAATTGTTGTTGCGTTAAAGTCTGATATAGTGTTGCAGGCATCAATGAATTTTTCATTTCTGTTTTGGAAGCGATAGCTGGTTTTTCAAGTTTCTTTTTTGTTCCTCCCTGCATTACAATTTCCACAGCGTCTTCTGTTTCGCTGGTAATAATACCCGCAATAACATTTCCATCTTTCATTTTAAAAACATAACCTTCATAGCCAAAACTTATTCCTTCATCCGGATGAATAATAGCGATATATAGCGCATCTTTCGTAAGCTTGCTTCCAATTTTTGAAAGTGCGGGGCCTACATTTTCTCCTTCGTTATTAATTTTATGACAGGTAGCGCATGTTGCAGAAAACACCTGTTTTCCTGCAACTATATTGCCATTCAACTTGGCCAGTTCATTTATCGTTGGCAAGGATTTTCCGCCAGCGCTTTCATTTACCCGCAAATATTTTAATGCTTCCTGCCTGATGTCTTTTCTATAAGTCGCAGACAAAGCAATCGCCGCTGTAGATTTAAGTTCCTTAGGCAATTGCCCTGCTTTCACCATTTCTAATAATTTTTCAGATTCATTCCAGCCTGCGGCCAGCATTTTCACTGCATCTTCACGCAATGGAAGGCTTACAGATGGATCTTTAATAATGGATTCCACCATTTGTATACCTTCATTAGAACCAGTACTACCCAATGCTTTTAATGCTGCTTTTGCGGTGGTTTGATCATTGCTTTTTATTGCATTTTTTAAAAGCGATGAGCCTCCGGAATTTACAAGCAGATTTGCTGCTTCACTTCCTAAACTACTATCCGGCATTTTCAATGTTATATGCAAAAGATCATCGTTATAGTTTTTTAGCTTATACCTGCTTAACAACGTGACAAATTCCTGTGTACCTTTTATTGAGTCGAGTGTTTCTTTGAGAATCGCTTTCATCTTGAAAGATTTCAAAAGCGCTGACGGGTTTAATTCATTCAATGTATTGAAATATATCGTTTGTCTTTTCGGCCCCGTATAATTTAATAAACCAAGTAATACATCTTCTTTTTCCTCCGCCTCAATAAAATCGAAAGCCCTGAAATATTTTAGTCGCTCTGAATCACTAACATTATTATCTTCTATATTTTTCGCCAATAAAGGCAATGCAATACCGGTACGGGAACGCCATATGATATCACGGCCGGCTTTATCATTTATTTTTTCGCCGGCTTTATTTTTATAAGCATTTAGAAAGGCATCCCATTGGCTTTCGGCTCCTATTCCCAGGGCTTCAAGATACCACCGGTCGTTGCCATCGTATTGCATAGCAAGCTCAGCCCATATTCCAGGGGCTTCCGGTGATTTATTGTGATGCAAAGCAATGGCAACCTCCCGGCGTACTTGCGGATCGCTATCTCCTGCAAGTTTTTTTGCATAAGGAATTATATCGGGTTGTATCTCTCTCGCGGCACGCAATCCTGTAATACGTATGTCAGGATTTTTATCTTCTATAGCTTTCTGAATGTAGGAATCTTCTTTCCCCGAAATCCTTGCCAATAACCAAAATGCCCTGGCCCTGTAAACCGGGTTTTCTGACATCCATAACTTTTGCAATGGCGATTCAGCCTGTGCTCTTAGGCTTTTTAACTTTTTCCAGGCGAGATAACGTATAGCTCCGTTAGGGCTTTTTAATGCTTCAGAAGCTCCTTCTGCGGAAGATAAATCCAATGGGGGAATTTTATACTCTTTTATCGAAGGAGCAATTCTAAAAATGCGTCCCCTGTTCATATCAACCATCTGATGGCCACCAACTCCCGGATCATACCAGTCAGCGACAAATATGGAACCATCCGGCGCCGTGCATACATCCACCGGCCTGAACCATTGGTCACGCGTGCCTTCCAAAATTGGCTCTATGTGTGCTTTATAACCTGCGCCATCCTTTTCAGTTATATAAGACCGTAAAATATTATTTCCAGCCTCGCAATGAATCATTTGATTTTGAAATTTTACGGGTAATAAATTCCCTTCGTAAAAACACATTCCCGCCGGAGATCCTGCACCCGTAATCAGCAAATTTGGTATGGAGCCAGGATCGTTTTGATGCCAATGCCGTTTTGGAATTTCAGGCTCCATATTGGTTCGTCTTGAGCGCCAGCCTGCTCCCGTCATCTCATCAGTATATCCAAAATTACCATGCTCCATCACATAATTAATACGCGTACTTTGATTTCCATCGTCATCATTATCACTTTGCCATATTGTGCCATAAGCATCCACCGCAGCTTCATAATTATTCCTGAAGTTATGCGCAAGCACCTCGAAATCCGACCCATCTTCATTCATCCTGAAAACCATTCCCTGGCGATATGGCTTGCCTTTGTTGGTAACTTCATTGCCATCCCTATCAATAATTATTTTACCATTTTTATCCATTAATTGTTCACCTGCATTTCCAAAATTGAAATACAATTTTCCATCCGGTCCAAACGTAAATGAATGCACTGCGTGATCGTGCTGCTCCCCTCCAACATGTGTAAATAAAAGTTCTTTCGTATCAGCTTTGTCGTCCCCGTTTGTATCAGTAAATAAAAAAACATTCGGGCTGCATGAAACGATCACTTTGTTTCCAAGTACGGCAATTCCAAGAGCTGCATTCACGTCGGTGCCCTGGTAAAATACTTTTGCCGTATCAGCCTTACCATCTCCGTTTGTATCTTCTAAAATTAAAATCCGATCTCCTTCTTCACGTTGTGGATTACCCGGATTTAATTGTGGCCTGTAATTGAAAGCCTCGCAAACCCACACCCTGCCTTTTGAATCAATATCAATATTAGTCGGGTTGCCCATCATGGGTTCTGAAGCAAATAA
>JBDTMP010000438.1:0-6239 GCA_039934215.1 Ginsengibacter sp. | reverse complement strand
AATGATTTTGCCATGGCTACTGGTTTTTTACAAAGCGATATCTCTAAACTAATATTCTTATCACACAAATTATTACCGTTTATAAAAAGAATAAACCGTCGTCACAGGTCACAATTATCAAGGGTGGGTATTATTTTTTTGAATTATATTTTTTTACCAATTCCCTCGCTTTTATTCCTGATTCTTTTAAATCTTTTGTTTGCCAGTTACCGCTTGAATCAGCGCTGGGAAGCAAGACACTACATGTTTCATCTTTGTCAGAAACCGACCAGGTAACCCAGCTTATATTATTTTTCTCTGACCATTCAATCCATTTATTCCATTCTTCATAATTGATGGGTCCATCGCCGGTAGCTTCCATACCCGCCGATTCAGAAATGAAAATGGGAATGCCTTTGTTTAAAGCATAGTCGCATCGGTCCCGTAATTGCTGCTTGTGTGTGCCAGCATAAAAATGTACCGTGTACATAATATTGGAAAGATTAGTTAGCGGGGCATCGGCAACGATATTAATATCCTGGTCCAAGTGTGGGCTTCCCACCAGTATAACATTGTCCGCGTCAATTTTTCTTATTGTGGATATTACCTCTTTAGAATATGCTTTTACTTCATCCCATGTTTCGTGGTCGGGCTCGTTGAAGATCTCATAAATCACATTCGGGTAACGGCCATATGTAGCCGCCATTTCGGTAAAAAATTGTTTTGCTTCGTTAAGCCTGATGTTGTGGCTGTGAAAATCTATAATAACATAAATGCCTTCTTTTATAGCCCCATCCACTACAGCTTTTACTTTCTCCTTTGACCATTCAGGTTTATCGATATACCCGCTCTTAGGTTCAACGCCCATGGCGGCCCTTACTACCGAGCAGCCCCAATCTCTAAACAGCCATTCTACTGCACCTGCATTGTAAAACCGTGGATGAAAACAATGCCATCCGAAGCTCATGCCGCGCAGCACCACTGTGTTATCGTGACTATCTTTTAATTGAAGCCCATCAACATGCAGCTGGCCATGATCGTTTACGGGCTGTGCAGTTAATATTGCAGAGGCAAAAAAGAAAAACAGGCTTAAAATAATTTGTGGTTTCATTGGATGTTTTTTGAAATTATTTTTGACTTATTGTGTTTATATCATTCCAGTCATCGGTACGAAATGTGTTTGCAGGTAATCCCGCTTTACTAAAGAGGTTTGGCATGGCGGCGTTAGTAAAACCAAAACGTACGGCTACAGGATTTTTAATTTCCTTGTTCCATACTACTACACTGTTGCCATCAATTTTTGCAGACGCGGGCATAAATATTTTATCATCTCCCGCGATATAAAAATCAGTGAGAGCGCCATTTTTACTTACCAGTCCATCATCAGCATTTCCAAAATTTATTTTGATTTTGCCTTTTTCAATATCCATGCTTTTATATTCCGGGCTTTTATGGGCAATGCCTTTTTTGCCGTATGTTTCTGCTAAGGCATAATTAGCCAGGCGCAATCCGACATCTTTTTTATCCTTCGGATGAATATCATTTATATCAGTTACCAAATCATTAATCACCACCATTCCTGTTTTGGATAATGCTGTTGTTTTTGTCTGTGCCTCCTGTAATAAGGCTCCTGAAATACTTTTTCCATAGCCTGCGTAAGGAGCAATCTGCACAAAGTAAAAAGGGAAATCTTTATTCCATGCTTTTCGCCATGAAGTAATCATTGTTGTAAATAAGGGTTCGTATGTTGAAGCATTGCCCACATTCGCTTCACCCTGGTACCAAATCGCTCCGGCGATATTAAAATTCGTAATAGGAAAGATCATTGCATTATAAGTTGCCGCAACCCGTACCGGTCCCCATGGAGTTGTTTTCAAACCATCAGCAACTTTTTTTATGATGGGATCATTTTCTATGGCATCTTGCGGTGTCCATACTTCCGCTGGTGTACCACCCCAGCTTGATTCAATAAGTCCTATAGGAACGGATAAAGTTTCCTGTAATTTTTGTCCAAAAAAATATCCGGCCAAACTGAATTTCTTCATGTCTTCGGGATTACACACAACCCATTGGGCTTTGGTATCATCCTGCGGGTATTCGGCGGTTAGCCGCGGAATATGAAAAAACCGGATGCTTTTATTGGTTGCGTTTTCAACATCCTGATCGTATTGTTTGATCCCCCAGCTGTAACTCATTTCCATATTACTCTGGCCGCTGCAAACCCAAACCTCGCCCACGAGAATATCTTCTAAAACTATTTTGTTGCTGCCGTTTATTGTGAGTGTATAAGGGCCGCCGGCGGCAGGTGTTTTAATTGAAAGAATCCATTTGCCATCGGAATTTCCCGTGGTATTATAAGTAGTCGTGTCCCAGCCTGAATTGATTTTTATTTTTTCACCGGGATCGCACCAGCCCCAGAGTTTTTCATCGCTGCTTTGTTGTAATACCATGTGATCTCCAATGATCGCCGGTAAACGAATTTCAGCATGAACTTTTAAAAATGTTGAAACGAATAATAACAGAACGAGTGATGAAACAATTTTTTTCATTTCTGATTTTATTTTAAACGTGGATAAACAAGCATTTTTTTTAATTGCTATTTCTCTCACTCAACTCAAGCCAGCGCATTTCTTTTTTATCAAGAATCACAATTATTTCATTGACTCTTTCTGCTGCCTTCTGCAATTTTTCAAAATCCATAGAATCGTTATTCATTTTTACTTCTAATAATTTTTTTTCTTTTTCAAGCACCGGAATTTCCTTTCCCAAATTTTCAAATTCAGTTTTTTCTTTAAAAGATAATTTTTTAAGGGTTGCTTCTTTGCTTTCCAATGTTAGGTCAGGTTTTTGTCTATTGCTCTCTGTTGTCAATTGCCCGTTGCTTTTTGAAGTTTGAGGTTTGTTCTCCTCCAGTTGTTTCCAAAGCCTGTATTGTGTATAGTTTCCCGGAAAATCTTTTATTTCACCATTGCCTTCAAATGCAAAAAGATGGTCAACGAGGCGGTCCATAAAATAACGGTCATGGCTCACAATCAAAATGCATCCGGGGAAATCCTGTAAGAATTCTTCAAGCGTTCTTAAAGTTTGCAGGTCAAGATCATTGGTTGGTTCATCAAGTACAAGAAAATTTGGGTTCAAAAACAAAATGCTCAATAAATGCAGCCTTCTTTTTTCTCCGCCACTTAATTTACTTAGCGGCGTAAACTGCTGTTGTGCCGTGAAGCCAAATTTCTCCATGAATTGTGTCGCGCTTATTTTGCTTCCGTCGGCCAATGGAAAAAACTCAGCGAAATCCTTTACGTATTCGATAGCTCTTTTATCTTCTTTGTATTCCAATCCTTCCTGTGCAAAATTCCCAAAGACCACTGTATCTCCGTGATTTATTTTTCCGCTGTCGGGGGGAACAATATCCAAAGCTACTTTCAAAAAAGTTGATTTACCCGTTCCGTTTTTACCGACAATACCAATGCGTTCGCCTCTCTTAAATGTATAGTCAAATCCTTTCATGATAACTTTATCACCGTAAGATTTATATACTTTTTTCATTTCCAAAACCTTTCCTCCAAGCCTTGTCATTTTTACCTGCAACGACACCTCCGCGATTTCTTTTTTCTGGTTCACCCGTTCTTCAACATCTGCAAAAGCATCCTGCCTGCTTTTTGATTTTGTGGTTCGTGCCTTTGGCTGCTTGCGCATCCATTCCAGTTCTTTCCTGAAAATATTTTTATCCTTTTGCAACTCACTTTGTTGTACTTCCAGCCTTAAAGATTTTTGTTCCAAAAAATAATCATAATCTCCTTTGTATACATATAATTTTTCATCTTCAAGCTCAATGATTTCATTGCAAACAGTATCTAGGAAATAACGATCGTGGGTAACTAAAAGCAAAGTGCTTTTGTTGGTGGCTAAAAAGTTTTCAAGCCATTCTATCATATCCACATCAAGATGGTTGGTGGGCTCATCGAGAATAAGCAGGCATTTCCCTTCATGCAATTGCGATTCAACCAAAGCCTGTGCAAGTGCCACTCTTTTGCGCTGGCCTCCACTTAAGTTTTTCACAGGCTCATTCAGATGATGGAGATTCAGTTTCCCGAGAATTTGCTTGAGGTCACTCTCAAAACTCCACGCGTTGGCTTCAGTAAGTTCAGTAACGAGGTGGCTTATGCGATCTTCATCATGAATTTCTTCTTCCAAAAGCATTTCATATTCTTTTACGATCCGCACTACCGGATTGTCAATATTTAAAATGTTATCCCAAATTGATTTATCATTCTGAAACGCAGTATCCTGCTGGAGCATGATCACTTTTACGTCTTTATGGACCCAAACAGTCCCTTCATCGGCAGTATCAAGGCCTGCTATAATCCTGAGCAGCGTTGACTTGCCGCTTCCATTGCGGGCAACAAAGGCAATCTTGTCCCCTTCTTCAACATAAAAACTTATTCCACTAAAAAGTTTTCTTATTCCAAATGATTTACTCAAATTTTCTACTGAAGCATAATGCATATACGCAAAGTTATATCAAAAGAGGTATCGCTATTAAAGGACTAATTTTGCATACTCATTATCAAAATAAAAATGATAAGCTATTTTTGAAGATGGAAAAAAATATATCAATACATCCCAGCGCCGTAGTTGATGAAGGCGCACAAATTGGTGAAGGAACACGAATCTGGCATTTCTGTCATATCATGCCGGGTGCTAAAATCGGCAGCAATTGCAACCTCGGTCAAAATACTTTTATCGATAACAATGCTGTAATAGGAAACGGTGTAAAAATTCAAAACAATGTTTCCGTGTATAATAGTGTAACCGTGGAAGATGATGTTTTTATAGGCCCTTCTGTTACTTTTACTAACGTAATTAATCCAAGGAGTTTTATAGAAAGAAAAAATGAATTTAAGAAAACAACTATCAGGAAGGGAGCTTCTATAGGAGCTAACGCAACCATCATGTGTGGCATCGAAATAGGTGAGTATTCAATGGTCGGCGCCGGCTCGGTTATCACAAAAAATGTTCCCGCAAATATGCTTGTTCTTGGAAATCCCGGTCGCGTAATCAGTAAAGTTTCCAAAGAAGGAATAATCGATGACAATCCTGCCAAAGGGTTGTAACAAATTAAAAATTAAGCTGCTTTATAAAACTTATTTAGGCTCGTCAATTCGGTAAAAATATTTGGCTGATGATAAATTAATATTTTTGCAACCCTTTAAAAAAGAAACTTAATGCAGCACAAAATATTAATTACAGGGGGCGCAGGTTTTATTGGTTCCCATCTTACCCGTTTATTTGTAAATAAATATCCCGGGTATACAATTGTAAACCTGGACAAACTTACTTACGCCGGCAATCTCGAGAATCTTAAGGATGTAGAAAATGCTTCTAATTATACTTTTATAAAAGGAGATATTGAAGATGGAGAACATGTAAAGCAACTTTTCGAAAAATACAAGTTCACAGGGGTGCTTCATTGTGCGGCTGAAAGCCATGTTGACCGTTCGATTACTGACCCGCTGGCATTTGTAAAAACAAATGTATTGGGAACGGTCACTTTGTTGCAGGTCGCTAAAGATGCGTGGAAAGATGATTACAATGGTAAATTATTTTATCATATTTCTACAGATGAAGTGTACGGAAGCCTGGGCGATGAAGGCTTTTTTACTGAAGAAACAGCCTACGATCCGCGCAGCCCTTATTCTGCGTCAAAGGCATCTTCGGATCATTTTGTGAGTGCCTATCATCACACTTATAATTTGCCTGTGATTATTTCAAACTGCTCAAACAATTACGGGCCTTATCATTTTCCTGAAAAATTGATTCCTCTTTGTATAAATAATATTATAAACAATAAGCCATTGCCCATTTATGGCAAAGGCGAGAATGTACGTGATTGGCTATTTGTAGAAGATCACGTGAAAGCGATTGATGCAATTTTTCATAACGGAAAGCCAGGCGAAACCTATAATATCGGCGGGCATAATGAATGGAAAAATATCGATATTATAAAAGAGCTGTGCAGGCAAATGGATGAAAAGCTTGGCCGGGAAAAAGGAACCTCAGAAAAGCTGGTAACATTTGTAAAAGACCGTGCCGGTCATGATCTTCGCTATGCCATTGATGCTACAAAATTGAAGAATGAATTGGGATGGCAACCATCGCTGCAATTTGAAGAAGGCTTGTCAAAAACCATAGATTGGTATTTAAATAATAGTGAATGGCTTAATGATCTTACGAGTGGGGCCTATAAGAATTATTATGAA
>JBDTMP010000437.1:0-5156 GCA_039934215.1 Ginsengibacter sp. | reverse complement strand
TTAATTAGTTCAAAGTTTTTTTACGAAATATTTTCACCTCTGAACCTTTCGCCATAAAAACTGACGATGGTTTCTCGTTATTCAAAAAAGAAAATTCCCGGCCATAAAGGCTGGCAAAGTCACAATCAATTTTATACTCCGTAACCGGGAATATTTCCCAGCGCGAATGCTGCACCTCGTACGCATACGTTTTAGTTTCATTTACTTTCGTAAATCCCCAGTAATGTTCCGCAATAAATTCTTCCTCGCTTCCGGCACGCATTGGTGAAGATTTTTTTTGTGAAACTGTAGTAAGGGCGTGCCACTTGTCTTTACCTTTCCATTCATATCCTGTTTCAAGCCCTGCATCGCTCTCACGATGAAAATGTTTCATTTTCATTGTCGCATATTTTTCTTTGTAAAGATTATTTGCGAGCAATGTTATGGCTGGCTTAGGCACAATTTCTTTTATAAAAGTTACTCCCCTCATCCAGTTGCCATTGTTGTTGTGCTTTACATAAAATCTTAGATTCACTTCTTCGAAATTAATATGATATGGCACACCAAAACCCAAAATCTTCGTATTCAAAAACATAAATCCTACAAGGCTTACAAAAGTTTTTCCTTCAAAAGAATCAAGTTGCGTTTTATGCGGAACGAAGGGTGAGAGCAAATCAGGAGATATAGAATAATTCGCCATAATAAGATTGTTCCAGGCGGCATGCAAAAAATGTGATTCCATATTATTTATTTTTTTGGCCTGTAAAAAGGACGGAAGATTAGCCTTAAATTCTGGTCATAAGTAACATAATTGTATATCCAGTTACTAAAAACCGAAAGCCTGTTTTTAACTCCCAATAATAAAAAGAGATGAAGACCCATCCAGATCATCCAGGCAAAAAAGCCTTTGAAATGCAATTTAGGTTTTGGTATATCCACCACCGCGAGATTACGTCCCACAGTTGCCATGGAACCTTTATCGTGATATTCGAATTGTGTAAGATCATTTCCGTTCTTCACCATTTTTAGAAAATTTTTTCCTAACGCTTCCCCCTGCGCAATAGCTACTGATGCTACCTGTGGATGCCCATGAGGATATTTGTCTGTTTCCATATAGGCAACATCTCCTATAGCGTAAATATTTTCAAGCCCTTCTACCCTGCAATACCCGTCAACTTTTATCCTGTTACCTTTTACAATTAAATTTTTATCAATTCCAACAGGAATATTTCCTTTTATACCCGCGGCCCATATCACTAAACATGAGTCAATACTTTCACCATTCTGAGTTGAAACCGTTGTACCATCATAATTTTTTACAATCGTATCAGTCTTTACAATCACACCAAGTTTCGTTAAATAGTCACGGGAATTGTTGCTTGACTTATCCGACATTGCAGCCAATGTTTCGGAACTTCCTTCCAGCAAATAAATCTTCATCTTGCCAAAGTCTATTTCAGGATAATCTTTTGGTAATACAAACCGGCGCATGTCTGCAATGGCGCCACTCATTTCTACACCGGTAGGGCCGCCCCCTACCACTACGACGGTCAACAGCTTTTGCAACTCTTCCTCATTTTTTACATACAATGCGTCTTCCATATTTTGAAGAAGCCGGTATTTTATCTGCAAAGCTTCTACCGTGCTCTTCATAGGAAATGTATGCTCTATCAACTGGGGGTTACCAAAAAAATTTGTATCCGCCCCGGTAGCAAGCACAAGTGTATCAAAAGAAAATTCATCTTCATCCGTAATTACTTTTTTATTGATAACATCTATTGAAGTAACAACAGCCATTCTGAAATGAATATTATTTTCTTTATGAAATGCTTTTCTTAATGGAAAGGAAATATCGCTGGCGTCAAGGCCTGCTGTGGCAACCTGGTAGAATAAAGGCTGGAACTGGTGAAAATTAAAACGATCTATTAGAGTAACATCGAAATCCTTTTTACGCGTGAGTTTTCTTGCAAGCTTTAATCCGCCAAAGCCGCCGCCTATAATAACTATTTTCATAATGCAAAGATACAAGATGCTGGATACTGCATGCAGAAGCCGCTCAGTACAACATTCTCACCTTGATGGTTTCCTTTACTTTCTTTAATAACTCAAGCGCATTTCCCGATAAGTTTTTATTTACATCTAAAACAACATAACCAATATCATCATTGGTTTTTAAATATTGGCCAAGTATGTTTATTTTATTTTTCGAAAGCTCAGTATTTATTTCAGATAATACGCCGGGTACATTATTATGAATATGCAAAATACGGTGAGTGCCTTCCTGCGGTGGCAGACTTAAACCGGGAATGGTATGTGATCCCGTAGTGATTCCTTTTTCAAGAAAATTAAAAAGTTTGTTACTTACATCGTCACCAATATTCAATTGCGCCTCTTCAGTGGAGCCGCCAATGTGCGGTGTTAATATCACATTGCTCAGGCCCTGGAGATCCGACACAAAAGGGTCGCCGTTTTTCTGAGGCTCTGTGGGAAATACGTCAATAGCGGCGCCACCAATTTCCTTATTTATCAATGCATTTTTTAATGCAGGAATATCCACTACTTGTCCTCTTGCATAATTAATAAGCATAGCTGACGGTTTAAAATACTTCAGCGTGGTTTTATTAATAATGTTGCGTGTTGAAGGTAAATCAGGCACATGAAGCGTTACAACATCCGAGAGCCTTATCAATTCTTTTAAAGAAGATTTGTCCTCCGCATTTCCCAAAGGCATTTTTGTTTCTGCATCATAAAAGATGACTTTCATACCCAGCGCCTCTGCGAGTACACTTACCTGTGAGCCGATATTACCATAGCCGATAATACCCAAAGTTTTACCGCGAAGCTCATGACTGCCACTCGAGTCCTTAAGCCACCTTCCTTCATGCGCCGCTCTATTTTTATCTGGAATCTTTCTTATCAGCATAATGGAAGATGCAATTACAAGTTCCGCCACGGAACGGGTATTTGAGTACGGTGCATTGAAGACCGTAATACCTTTTTTGGTAGCCGCGGCAAGATCCACCTGGTTTACACCAATGCAAAAACATCCGATTGCCTGGAGCTTCGGAGCATTGTTCAAAACTGTTTCAGTAATTTTTGATTTGGAACGAATGCCCAGTAGATGAACATCTTTAATTTCTTTTATAAGATCGCTCTCACTTAGTGCACCGGGCACCTGCTTCACTAAAATATATCCGGCTTCAATAAATTTTGCAGTGGCTGCTTTGCTGATATTTTCCAGGAAAAGAATTTTTATTTTTTCTTTAGGATAACTTGTTACTTTTTTTTCTGCCATATAAATTTTGTAATGTAATATTGCAAATATAGTCCCTTAATCTATGAATTATTTCCAATGAATTTTTACAGAATTTATTTTATTGTATTTCTTTTTTCTATTTCTTTTGTTGCCTGTAATCGCGGCTCAGCCGGCAAAACTGACCCCTCAAAGAAAGATTCTCTTGCTTACACGCCACCTCAACCGGGCAATATTCCTAAAGCGGATTTTGAGAGATATTATAATGAAATAAAAGATTTCTATACCAAAGATTTTCTTGCAAGGGGATTTAACGGCGCTATATTGGTCGCAAAAAAGGGCCGTGTTATTTTTGAGGATTATCATGGCTATTTTAATCTTCAAACAAAAGATTCTCTTACTCCAAAGAGTGCGTTTCACCTGGCATCAGTATCAAAAACATTTACAGCTATGGCGGTTCTAAAACTCGCCGAGCTTGGAAAGTTGAATTTAAATGATGATGCAAAAAAATATTTCCCTCAATTCCCTTATGATGATGTAACTATAAAATTATTGCTGAGCCACCGAAGTGCACTTCCCAACTATATTTATTTTATGCAACCTCTTGGCTGGGATACAAAACAATATTGCTCTAACGAAGACATACTTGCTTATCTTGAAAAATTTAAGCCCCCGCTGCAGGGAAGACCCGGAACACACTTTACTTATTGCAATACCAATTATGCATTATTAGCATTGATCATTGAAAAAGCTTCCGGTAAAAGTTATCCTGATTTTCTACAGGAATATTTTTTTACTCCACTCCACATGAAAGATACTTACGTATTTACTATGGCAGATACTGCGAGAGCCATGCCTTCCTACGATTGGAGAGGAAGACAGGAAGGCCTTACCTATTTGGATACCGGCTTCGGCGATAAAAATATTTACAGCACTCCGGAAGATCTTTTAAAATGGGACCAGGCACTTTACACCAATGAAATATTTTCGAATAAAACATTAGAAGCAGCGTATACACCTTACAGTAATGAAAAGCCCGGCATAAGAAATTATGGATACGGCTGGAGAATGAACGTATACCCGGATGGTAAAAAAATAATTTATCATAATGGCTGGTGGCATGGAAACAATACCGTTTTCATAAGAATGATTGAAGACTCGGTTACAATTATTGTTCTTGGAAACAAATATAACCGCGCTATATATGATGCAAAAAAAATGGCGGCAATTTTTCAATCATCGCCAATGGTGGATGATGAAGTAAGAATGGGGAATTCAAAAGACGAATTATTAATGAACTCAGAAACTGATACATCTTCAATAAATAAGATCAAATTTTTTATTCAAAAAGATTCAACGAAAAAGAAGATAGCTCCGCAGAAAAAAAAGTAAAAGGTAATCCAGCAGATGAGCATTCAAAAATGTTATGATTAAACATTTTTCATCTTTAACGGACACAGATTAAAACCAGGAAGGTTTTGAAATCCTTCCTGGTTTGCTTTCTCGCAAAGCATAAGAAGCGATTTTACAACCTTCACTTCACTCCCGCTAAAGTGAGGGTGGTGGGCTCGGCCTGGTCCTGGATAATGCATTGTTAGCGGGGCGTTGTTCTATTTCTATCAAAGATTTATTTTCATTTAGGTCAGTCTTGATATATTTCACATCTCTTTTTTTAGTTAGTTGTTTAGTGAATCAATTCCTTGTTCTTTCAGTCGTTCAAGGTGGTCTTTCATCACTTTCACTTGTTCTGATAAATGTCCTTGCCAATTACAAACTTCTCCGACAACTCTAAATGGATGTGTTGAACGATAAGATTTTGTCGGGTTACCAGGGAATTTTTTATCAGTCAAGTCAGGGTCATCTTCAATGGGGCCTGTTGGTTCTACTAAATAAATTCTTTCACGTCCTTCACCAAAGGCGAGTT
>JBDTMP010000436.1:0-2522 GCA_039934215.1 Ginsengibacter sp. | reverse complement strand
TACCAGAAATGGTTGCCAAAATTTCATGGCCGTTTTCAAGCTTAACCCTGAACATCGCGTTGGATAAGGCTTCCAGGATAGTTCCGTCTTGTTTGATGAGTGCTTGTTTGGCCATACTTATTTTGGGAGCGCAAAGATAAGAGTAAATAATTTAATTTTACAAAGAAAGCACTATTTTACACGTGATTCTATAAAACAAACATATGAAAATCAAATATAGCCTTCTGTGTGCAATTATATTTATCTCTATATCCTGCAAAAAAAATGGTGATAATTCTACCACGCCACCACAGGCCGACATTTATGTAAATACTGCAGCAGGGAGTACCTGGAACTATCATACGGTTGACAATAGCGGAGCGGTCCCATCTTCGGACTATACAATAACATCCACGTCCAGGGATTCTTCAATTAATAGCAAGAGCTATCATGTTTTTAATAATTCTGACGGTGGCAACCAATATTTGAATATTTCAGGTCACGATTACTATCAATTTGATTCATTACCGGCCGGGCTGGGAACAGCGGCCATTGAAAGATTATATCTTAAAGACAACATTAGTGTGGGCTTGGATTGGAGTCAAAGCCTGAGTGTAACGATTCCCGGATTCCCCTTACAAGTTCCATTTACAATTATTAATACCATTGTTGATAAAGATATAACGAGGACGGTAGGCGGCACCAGTTATTCGAAGGTTATTCATGTATCCACTACTATTGCCTCAAACCTTATCCCCGCGGCCTCATTAACAACAAACATACACAGTTACTATGCCGCTAAATACGGGCTGATTGAAAATTCAAGCACTATCCATTTAGATTTTTCTGGTATAGTTCAGGATCTTGATACGCAAACAACGCTCGTAAGTGCTGTTTTAAAATAATCAAATTACATCGTCGGTAAGATGAACCTTTGTCATTTCAAGATGATGGTTTTGTAACTGGTGTACAGAAATGGGATGGAGCATAATTCTTTTTTCATTTCGGTACCATAATTCAAAATTTGAAAAATTATCCTGCGATGGGGTTTGGACACGGAAGGCACCTTTCATATATTTCACCGATCCATCTTCATTTACATGCTTTTGAAACTTTAGCTTCATCAGTTGCTCTTCATTAACCGGTAACGGATACAGCTCGTCCGGTTTAAAATAAAAATCCTGTACCCCGTTATACACACTTATTTCCTTTTCGTCATGATTAAAATTAGTTACTTCTCCCTGCCAGGCCTGGCCATCACTTTCTGCAAGCACATAATCTCCCTTCTTAAGTTCATTGAATTTTATCATGTTGGTATTTTTTAGTAGACAGGTAAAGAGAAATAAAACTAAGAGAAAAAAAAGATAAGACAAAAAACTTTTTACCAAAAGATAAACCGGAAAACCATAAAGAGTAAAAGAGGTATCCACTTCATTCCGGTTGGCCTAACTTATTACTTTTGATTCCACCCGTTATCTTTCAACTTAATCTTACTCTGCCCAGCTCATAACATAACCGTCATCTTCTATGGAAAGTGCATTTTTAGTGAGCTGTAGCGGATGAAAAGTGTCAACCATTACAGCAAGTTCTTTGGTTTCCTTCATTCCAATACTTTTATCAACTGCGCCGGGATGCGGACCGTGAGGAATACCCCCGGGATGAAGTGTTATCATGCCACGGGTTACATGCTTGCGGCTCATAAAATCGCCATCCACATAATACAGTACTTCATCACTATCAATATTACTATGGTTGTATGGTGCAGGAATTGATTGAGGATGATAATCAAACATTCTCGGTACAAAAGAACATACTACTAAATTGTGCGCTTCGAATGTTAGGTGAACCGGTGGTGGCTGGTGAACACGCCCGGTGATGGGTTCAAAATCATGAACAGAAAACGCGAATGGGTAACAGCAACCATCCCAGCCTATCACATCAAAAGGATGATGTAAATAATGTATTCCATACATCATTCCTTTCTTTTTTACCATAAGCAAAAAATCTCCTTCTTCATCTATAGTTTGTAAATTTTCCGGAACCCTGATATCTCTTTCACAGTAAGGTGAATTCTCCAGCAATTGACCGTAATTACTCAGGTATTTTTTAGGATAACGGACAGGGCTAAAGGATTCTACAATAAATAACCTGTTGCCTGCATTTTCAAATTCTATCTGATAAATAGTACCACGTGGAATAACAATATAGTCTCCATAGGCAAAAGCTATTTCACCATATTGGGTTTTTAATTTACCGGCTCCTTCATGAATAAAAATTATTTCATCGGCATCGGCATTTTTATAAAAATAATTCTCCATGCTTTTTGCAGGTGCAGCAAGTGAAATATGGCAATCGTTATTTACTAAAACAGGCACACGGCTTTTTATGTAGTCATCTTCATGCTTAATATTAAAACCCTGGAAGCTGCGATGCTTTAGCATTTTTTCTTCTGCAACTTCCGGCATTACCGAATAAGGGTTTTCAGTTTTTATTATTTGAGTTGGGGGATGCGTGTGATATAGTAAGGATGAATCCGAGGAAAA
>JBDTMP010000435.1:0-4411 GCA_039934215.1 Ginsengibacter sp. | reverse complement strand
GAAAATGCTTTATTCAATAAATGGATCGGGCAGCCCAAAACCCAATTAGTAAAACAATGGGGGCAGCCAGACAGTCTGGCCCCTGATGGTAAGAACGGGCAAATTTTAATTTACAAAGAAGGACTTGATTACATGAGCGTAATGAATGAAAAATACACCGGCCTCCAATATTCTTTCAGAAAGGAAATGTTTATAAATGCCGACAGCATTATCTATAACTGGAAAGCGTGGAGAAGAAAATGATCCCGGTAGATTTAGTAACCGTATAAATCCTACAGCTCGATTTTATCAACCAGCACATCCCAGTGAGCCAGCAGCAATTCAAAACGGTGCTGCTCCTCTTTGGCCAGTTTACCACTATCAGGATAAAGCTGTTTTTTGTAAGGAGTAGTGAGCTCTTCATCAAATGCAAGCTTTGCATTTTTAAACACCAGGACTACCTTAAAATCCCATCGGGTATCCTCGCCGCTGTGAAGTTTAGGCTTCCCGGCAGTCACACTAATAATATCACCTTTATCTATCGCTTTTTTTAAGAGAGGATAATGATTTATTTTCCAAAGATTGATAAACTCATCAGCAAAGCCCCACTTTACTTTGTAATAATTTTCAACAATAAATGATTCATCCAAGGATGTTGGATTTTGAGCTAAACAAATATTGCTGATAAAAATAAAAAACAATAAATATGACATGCATTTTTGAAGATATAATTTCATGGCGATAGAATTGAACTGATAAAATTAATTTTTTGCTTCGGCATTCAAAACTAAAAGTCACTTTAGAACCGGGAACTTTTTACACAAGAATAAATAGTATGTCTTGAAAATTATTCACATTGTTATAAAATTTCAATGCAGGCAATTATATTTACGCTTCGTTATTTAATTAAATCCAAAACCTAATCCTATGAGCATCTTCACCAGGCTATCTAACGGATGGCAAATTTCAATGAATAGTTTAAAAGTTTTAAAGGCAAACCGGCAATTAATCATTTTTCCAATATTGTCTGGCTTATCGCTGCTAACGTTACTGGGCTCTTTCGCCCTTGTAATAATGTCGGGCGCAGGCTGGGAAACAGGAAATATAAGCAGACCCGATACCGTCGAAGGTTACTCAGCAATCTTTATATTTTACATCATAAATTATTTTATCATTGTCTATTTTAACACGGCGCTTATTCATTGTACCACCCTGTATTTCCGTGGAGAAAAAGTGAGCATTCGTGAGGGGCTTGATTTTAGTTTTAGCCGTATCGGGGCTATTTTTTCCTGGGCGCTTTTTGCGGGTACTGTTGGCGCATTACTGAAAATACTACAAGAGAATCTTGGTTCATTAGGGAAAATTATTACAGGGTTAATTGGCTTGGTATGGAGCGTGGCTACTTTTTTTGTAGTACCGGTAATCGCTTATGAAAACGCAGGCCCGGTGGAAGCTTTTAAGCGTTCTGCATTATTAATGAAAGAAAAATGGGGTGAGAAATTAGGAGCCTCTTTTAGCTTCGGGCTTATACAGGTTGTTGGAATTATATTGATTGGTATACCGGTATTTTTATTAAGCTATTTTATTCACCCGCTTGCAGGTATTGTTTTGGGCGCCATAGGTTTGCTTCTATTATTTGCAATTGTAAGCGCTTCAAGATCTATTTTCATAAGCGCCATCTATCATAATATCAATGGCGATCCTGTTGAGCATTTTGAACAACAATTTGTTGACAATCTTTTTAGACAAAAATGATGCTAAACTGTTTTTTATTAAATACAAAATGGCCTGTTAACGCGGGCCATTTTTTTTATGGTTTAATACCTACGGGCTTCCCGGAATTTTATATGGTGCTGCAGCCAACCCGCTCATAAAATATAAAACTCCATTGCATGTTTATTTTCATTTAGGACTCACTTTGTAGTATTAATAGTATTGAATTTATTGTTTTCTCCTTTACTTTTGAAAGAACTTTTACACAATCCTATTTTTAAATTACTTATTTACCAGCTAAATTCCTGATATGAAATTTCTAACATTCCTTGTATTTTTTTGTTTTTATTATGCAGGCTATGGCCAAAATAAACAACTAAACATTTTTGAAAATAATGCTGATATAGGCAATCCAAAACTTGCAGGCAATACCCGGTATGATGAAGGTAACCAAGCCTATTATATGAAAGGGGCCGGCTCTAATATTTGGTTTAACAGGGATGAGTTTCAATATTTATACAAAAAAATAAATGGCGATTTTCTTCTCACTGCGAACTTTGCATTCCTCGGTGAAAAGGGTAATGGCCACAGAAAAATAGGCTGGATGATAAGGGAGTCTTTGGATGAAGGCGCGGCAAGCTATAATGCTGTTACCCATGGAGACGGTCTTGCTGTGTTGCAATGGCGTCCTTTGAGAGGCGCTTACATGAGAGATCCACAGGAAGAAATATTTTTTGCAAAAAAAGTAGTTTTTCAAACAATACAACTGGAACGCAGTGGTAAAACAATAACGATGAGAGTAGCTAACTGGGGTGAGCCGCTGCAGGAGGTAGGTTTTACCGACATGTATGCAATGAAGGATTCAGTATATGTGGGCTTATATATTTGTTCTCACGATTCCGATAAAGTGGAGGAAGCGAAGATGTGGAATGTTCGTATTGACAAGCCCGTTAGTAATAAATATCAGCCCAATCCTCAAATAAAAGTTCCGGCTGTCCAGGGAGTTCTGGGATGCCGCATGGAAATAATGGACGTGTTTACCGGCGATAGAAAAGTGATACACGAATCAACAGGAAGATTTGAAGCACCCAATTATATGCCCGATGGGAAAAAACTCTTATTTAATGAGAAAGGATCGTTATTTACGATACCAATCGAGGGCGGCACACCTGAAAAAATCAACACGGGTAGCGCTGACAAAATTAATAATGATCATGGCATTTCTTTCGATGGAAAAATGCTTGCCATCAGCAATTCACGGGAAGGAAAACCCGGCGGAGGCTCTACGGTTTATGTTTTACCGCTTAGTGGCGGTGAGCCGAAATTACTTACGGAAGAAACACCATCGTATTGGCATGGATGGGCGCCGAATGGAAAAGATGTAGCCATAGTAGGCCAGCGGAACGGCAGCAATATTTATAATATCTACAAAGTCTCAACGAACACCGGATCGGAAGTAGCATTGACAAAAAATACTAACGGCCATGTAGATGGGCCGGAATATTCGCCTGATGGAAAATATATTTATTACAATGCAAACCCAACTGGAACCATGCAAATATGGCGAATGAAAACGGATGGCTCCGGCAGAGAGCAGCTTACATTTGATGAGCATCATAACTGGTTCCCGCATATTTCCCCTGATGGAAAATGGATGGTGTACATTTCGTTTCCACCGGATATAGAACCTAACGGCCACCCGTCCTATCAAAAAGTAACATTAAACTTAATGCCTGTAGCCGGCGGTGCGCCGAGAGTTATCGCTTACTTGTATGGAGGCCAGGGTACAATAAATGTGAATTCATGGTCGCCGGACAATAAGCATATTGCATTCGTAAGTAATTCAGAAAAACCGGAATAAGAAGGTATTTATGTTTATTGGTGACACCGTTTCCGTAAACTACAAGACAGAATAAATAAATAATTTTTCTGTATATAACGGTAACGATTAAGTGAAGCAATATTACTTAATTCCTTTCAGCCATTCTTCAGCATCGGTTGTGTTATTAAAAAACCGGGACGCGACGCTTCCAGTCATAATATCAATGCTTTTTTCGGCGGCCAGCTTGCTGAAAGCGCCCGGTGAATATACCCACGCAAAATATTGTAATCCGGCATTCTGCATTTGAGGAAACCAAATATTACCACCCCATTTAGCGGCTTCAGCCCTGTTGCCCAATATATTGGTGTTATCATTCAACACTTTGGTACAACTATTTTTTTTGAGAAGGTCCAGCATCACGAGACAACCCCTTTGTATCGATTCCATATTCTGAAAACCTGTCCAACTGGCTTCTATCCACTTGTTTTCTTTATTATAATTGATGGTAACCTGGCCATCCACATAAAAACTTTTATCGTCAGTATGAATGGTTTTACTACTAAGATTTTTATTGCGGGGGAGTACAAAATAAAATGAGGAGCCTTTGTCAACCTCACTTTCAATCCAGAAACCGCCGTTATGAGCTTTGATGATATTTGCTGAAATATATAAGCCGAGTCCAAGGCCGCCGAATCGTAAAGAATTGTTTACGCGGTAAAACCTCTCAAATAATTTATCTATGTTTTCTCTTTCGATCCCTATACCAAAATCCTCAACAGAGACTATGATATTTTCATCTGAAATTTCGTAACGGATAATTACTTTTTTACCATCGGGAGAATATTTAACCGCATTGGTGAGCAGGTTAGTAATCACCTGCTCCAGCCTCAGCCTGTC
>JBDTMP010000434.1:0-3092 GCA_039934215.1 Ginsengibacter sp. | reverse complement strand
CAAAGCATTTTTCCGGTTCTGCAAAGTCCTGTCTGAATTTCATCGGCTATAAATAAAACATTGGCATCTTTACAATATTCTTTTGCTTTTGAAAGATAATTATCGTCGGGGACAATAACACCCGCTTCCCCCTGAATAGGCTCAACCATAAAGCCGGCAACATTTTTATCAGTAAGAGCTTCCGCTAAAGCAGGAAGGTCATTGTAAGGAATCACATCGAACCCCGGAAGATAAGGCCCGAAATCTTTTTTTGCCGTTGGATCAGTACTGAACGAAATAATGCCCAGGGTACGTCCATGAAAATTGTCTCTGCATACAATGATTTTCGCTTTGTTTTCGGGGATTTTTTTTACTGCATATCCCCAATGCCTGCAAAGTTTTAAAGCAGTCTCTACGGCTTCTGCACCGGAATTCATTGGCAATACTTTTTCATATCCAAAATACTGCGTTATATATTGGGTGAACCGTGCGAGAGCTTCGCTATAAAACGCCCTGCTGGTCAGGGTAAGCAGTTGAGCCTGCTCAATTAAAGTGTTTATGATTTTTGGATGGCAATGCCCCTGGTTTACCGCTGAGTAAGCACTTAAAAAATCATAGTACTTTTTTCCTTCAACATCCCACACAAAAACACCCTTTCCTTTTTGAAGTACGACAGGAAGTGGATGGTAATTATGAGCACCAAACTCATTTTCAAGATCTGTAAAATAATCGGTTTGCGAACTTATTAATTGAGTTGACATAAATAAAAAATTGAAATAAAATTGATGAAGATTGAAACGACAGGGCAATATCGTTAAGACCTGTGATCTAAGAAATCGAGGTTCAAAAGAAGGAAGTGTACTATGTGGATTCTATTTTTCAATTCATCAAAGATATATTTTTTTGTAAAATTTTTATCAAATATTATAATCATTGTATTGCAGGCCGTAAGTGATTATAACTTGTGTAATTTCATGTATTGAAGAATTTCATCGGGCTGCATATATTTTTTCTCCTTAATTTTTTTATAATGCTTATGCGGTGTGGATTGATTTAAAACATAATCTGCCCAATCATAAAGAGGCCATCCCAGCCCATGCTGTATGGTAATTCTATCTGTTTTTCTTTCAATTTTAGTACTTGTTTTTGCAACAAGATATTTCAATCCCCACAAGGCTAAATCAAAAAGGCCGCGACTCTTAAAATCGACGATATGTGCAAGTTCGTGCCCGATTACGGCAAGCTGCACATTATCGGGAGCATCACTTAAAAGGATTCCTGTTTTTGTTGAATCATTGTTTATGTAAATAATATATTTTTTATCTGTCTTTTTAAATATAGATTCCAGGGTCATTGTTGTTTGGGCAGTGCTGTTGATAGCCTTATATTTAAAAGTGATATTTTCATTCCATAATTCGGGATAGTAGGAGAGGGCAGTAATAGATTGCATTTCAAAATCTTTTAGAAAATGCTTATGCCTGCCGTAAATAATTTTCAGTGAATCACTATTTTCTGCTGATTGAATATTTAAACTGCTATCATGCTGGGCCACCAACGTGACTGGAAACGCACAGTAAAGAAATATAAAAAAATATCTTGACAATTTATGTTATAAGATTTCTATAATAAAAATCAGTCGGATTTAATTATTTTATAAAAGTAACCGGCATTCGCAGTATACTTTATTATTGAATTGTGTTTAAAAATTCCATAAACTGTGCTTCCACTTCCACTCATTGCTGCATAAACCGCCCCTTTTTCATAGAGCTCTTTTTTGATTTGAAGTACATCCGGATATTTTTTGAATACTGAATTTTCAAAATCATTTACAAGCTCTTTTTTCCAGGTATCAATGGGTTGCCTGATTATTTCTTTAATCCTTTTTTTTGGCATTGAAGGGATAATATCTTTAAAAGCTTCGGTTGTACTTAAGTGAATGCCGGGATTTACAACGATGATTTTATATCCTGAAAGTGAAAGCTTCATAGGTTCTAATGTTTCGCCGCGGCCCGAAGCAAAGCATGGCTTGTTTAATAAAAAAAAAGGACAATCGCTGCCTAACTTTGATGCATAGGCGAAAAGTCGGGCCGAAGAAATATTTAAACCGAATTTTTTATTAATTAGTTGTAAAGCAGCGACTCCATCCGCGGAACCACCACCGAGGCCTGCACCTAGCGGAATCGCTTTGTGGAGATGTATGTTTATTGCGGGCAAATCAGGATAATCTTTTTTTACCAACAGGTAAGCTTTCAGGCAAATATTAGTTTCAGGCTCTTCAAATAAAATCCCTGAAGTAGTTAGTAAGGTTGTATTCTCTTTTGAAGGAAGTAATTCTAAAACATCATGAATATTTATTGGAAAAAAAAATGTTTCAAGATCATGAAACCCATCCTCTTTCTTTTCGAGAATATTAAGGCCCAGGTTTATTTTACAATTAGGGAAAGCTATCATAATCCTGGTAACAAAAGCGTAAAAAAATCAGGAGCAAATTTTTAGAAATGTTAGGTTAGCTGTAATCTTTTATCCTTTCTTTCTTCCCTTGATCTCATCCCTTATCGAAGCTGCTTTTATATAATCTTCCTGTTCAAGAACTTCATTTAATAAGCTCTCTAATTCACCTATGGATAATTTTTTAAGATCATCACTTGCAGCATCATTGTGCGACACGACAACTTTTTTCTTTTTATCGTCTTCCTCCATTAATATACCAGCACTATCAAGTATGTTATCATAAGTATAAATAGGACAGCCAAATCTTACGGCCAGTGCCACGGCATCTGATGTGCGGGAATCAATTTCCACTGTGTCGTGATCCGTTGAACATACAAGTTTGGAATAAAAAATTCCCTCCTGCAGATCATTAATTATTATCTCGTGAAGCTCAATATTAAAGGCGAGCATAAAATTTTTCATGAGGTCGTGTGTAAGTGGGCGGCTGGGCTGCATTCTTTCAAGAGCAACGGCAATTGCCTGCGCTTCAAAACCTCCAATTACAATGGGAAGTCGTCGCAAGCCGTTCACTTCACCCAGTACAACAGCGTAGGAATGTGTTTGTGTGATACTATGAGACAGGGCTACAATTTCCAATTCTATTTTCTTCATACCAATCTCTC
>JBDTMP010000433.1:0-9633 GCA_039934215.1 Ginsengibacter sp. | reverse complement strand
GGAAAATATTAATTGTTGAAGATGAAAAGAAAATTGCAGATACGCTAAAGTTTGGACTTGATGAAATTGGCTTCAATGTGGATGTAGCTTATGATGGCAAATTAGGCTACCATTTATTTTGCGCCCGCGATTTTGATCTTATTATTCTTGACATAAATCTTCCCGGCATGAACGGCTATGATCTATGCAAAGCAATTCGTGCCCAAAACCAGGATATTCCTGTTCTTATGCTCACTTCTATGAGCGCTCTCAATGATAAAATTGAAGGATATGAATCAGGAGCTGATGATTATATGGTAAAGCCTTTTGAGTTTAAAGAGCTTCTTCTTAAAATAAGATCCCTGCTTAAACGTACCCTGCACCAAAGTGTGCCTGTTGGAAATTTGCTCAAAGCCGCTGACCTGGAAATGAATCTTGATAATAAAGAAGTAAAGAGGAACGGCAGGAGTATCAACCTTACTGCCAAAGAATTTCAGCTTCTGGAATATCTTTTACGCAATAAAAACCGGGTTGTTTCAAGAGTAGATATTGCCATTAATGTATGGGATGTAGATTTTGAAACCAATACTAACGTGATAGATGTTTATATAAGTTATCTCCGCAACAAAGTGGATAAGCATTTTGAGCAGAAATTAATTCAAACCCACATCGGTATGGGATATATATTAAAAGAACACTGATGCATGTAAGGATTAAAATAACGTTATTGTTTAGTCTTATCATGAGTGTATTGCTTGCCTTATTTTGTGGCTTTATCTATTATTTTTTTTATAGCATCAGGTTAGAAAATATTAAAGCACATTTGACCAACCACGTTTTAACTACAGCTAATATGCTGAATGAACCTGGAACCTTTGACCAAACGCTGATGAAGAAAATTGATTCCATCACCGTGATACCAATGAACAACAAAACCATCCAGGTGTACAATTCCCGTAATGAAAAAATATATGAAAATAGTGATAGGCCAAATGACACCTTACATATTACGGATGACATATTGAATAAAGCGAGAACGGAGAAGAAGTATTTTTTTATGGTTGGGAATAAGGAAGCTATAGCCTGTTATGATATCAGGAATAATAATCGCCCGGTTATTCTGGCGGCTGCATTTGATGAAGAAGGGAAAAGAAATCTCAACAATCTTAAAATTATTTTACTGGTCAGTTTCATCTGCGGAAATTTAATTGCGTTTACGTCAGGATATTTTTTTTCAAGGATATTATTAAAGCCAATCAGCAAGATTGCTGATGATGTAAATGATATTTCTGCGCAAAACCTGGGGCATAGAATTAAATCGGGAAATGTGAAGGATGAATGGAACTACCTCACTAAAACTTTAAATGAATTATTAGACCGTTTACAGCAAAGTTTTGAAATGCAGCGCCGTTTTATTTCATCTGCATCGCACGAATTATCGACACCACTTACTTCTATTTCGAGCCAGTTGGAAGTATCCCTTCAAAGAAACAGGGATGCCGGGGAATACCGTGAAGTGATGAAATCGGTTTACCAGGATGTGCGTCACCTGAGTAAGCTCACGCAAACTTTATTGGAGTTTGCGACAGTATCGGGTATCAGGGGCGGCATCGAAATTGATTCAATAAGAATTGATGAAATTCTCATGCAGCTTCCGGGTGAGATTGCCAAAATGAATAAGGAATATTCTGTAAAGCTTGAGTTTGATCAATTACCGGAAAATGAAGAAAAATTATTGGTATTTGGTAACGCCGAATTATTACTTACCGCAATAAAGAACGTTGTTTCCAATGCCTGTAAATATTCACCTGACCATCTTGCTAAAATAGGAATATTGGTTGAGGCAAAGGAAATAATCGTTTCTGTTGAAGATAAAGGAAAAGGTGTTCCTGAAAATGATTTGAAGAATATTTTTCAGCCATTTTACAGGACAGATGATAGCAAGTCAATAAGTGGGTTTGGTGTAGGATTGCCATTAGCGCATCGCATTATTAAATTACACAAGGGCCAGATAGACGTTAATTCCACTGTTGGAAAAGGAACCACCTTTTTAATAAGACTTCCCATCGCGGGAAATGTACGGCCTAAATAATTATTCTAATTGCTTTCTAATTCATTCTTAATCCCCTTCTAATACCAGTGGTATAAATTCGTAAAAAAGATTAAAACCATTGAAAACAATTAAAATCCTGCACACCGTTAATCCCTTTTTATTGGCAAATAAATAATTGAAAAATTTCAGGGTTAAAATATTTTTCATTCTAAAAATAAATATTATGAACATCATTATTAAATCAGTAGATTTTAAGGCAGGCAATGCTTTGAAGACATTTGTAAGAGCAAAGGTGAGCAAATTATTTAAGCAATTTGATAACATTATCCGTGCGAATGTGATTCTAAGGAAAGGCGAAAGTAAAAACCCTGAAAATAAGTTATGCGAAATAAAATTGATGGTACCCGGCAACGATCATTTTGTGAAACAAAGCAGCGTAGAATATCGGAAGTCTGTTTCACAATCTGTCAATGTTTTGCAGGAAATCTTAAGAAGAAATAAAACAAAACTAATTACCAGGAGACAAGTTGGCTTCCTTTCCTAAAATTAAAATTTCTGTCCACATGTTTCAAAATAAAAAAACTTTTTCATTTAGCCGCGTCTTTCTTTTATTGGTAATAGCGGTCAACGTTTTCGTTTCCGTAGTTGCTTATGTTCATCACCAGGATATATATTGGATGCTGCTTTGGTCAATTCCGACGTTATTGTTTGCGTTTTATTACGACGGAATTGTTTCCAAAAAAACAACCAGGGATAAAACATTGCGCAATAATGATTTCAAATTCCCTGTTAAGGATAATCCGGTTTTTCCCCGAAAGATTAAAGCCAATAAACTAACCGTACTCTTTGGCAATAGTCATTGCGCCAAGCCATACCTTTCCAGCATTATTTGCAATGAGGCCGTTAGTGCAGATCAAAATATTATTAATTACACACACCGGGCAATCGGTTCATTTGAAGTCAACAGGTATCAGCATCAGCATCGGCAGAATCTATATGAACCTATTGAAACTGCTGACGAACTTGCGAATGATGTGATATGGAAAATCAAACCTGGTTATGCTGACTGCAGAGATCAAAATTTTAATTTTAATCCTGAATTGTTCCGGTTAAACGCCAGCCGCTCATTTGTAAAAATGGTTGAGATCGAACTCTCAACCGCTACAGAGAAAAATACTATTTTCAGAAAAAACTTTTATTCCGTAGCTTCTGTTAATCAAACGCAAAGCGGCAGAAGAATTAAGCCAATTAACACGCATTCGGCGTTTGGCAGCGCGGAGAGTATGGCAATTTTTTTGGATTCTGTGAGAAAGCTTTCCGGTAAAAAGCCCGTCGGCATCAGGCTTTGCATTACAGATAAAAAGGAATTCCATGAAATGTGTTTTGCCTTCCGCAAAACAGAAATAATACCAGACTATATTGTTGTAGAAGGATGCGTTAATAAAAACAATGCCTTAGATTCTTCACAAAAGCCCGGTATGCTTTTGTATGAAGCATTGTTATTTGTTTCAAAAACTTTAGAGATGTATGGCTTGAGTAAGGAGATTAAAATTATTGCTGCGACAGAAATTTATACCGCATTGGATGTATTAAAATTGCATGCATTGGGAGCAGATGCAATTAGTATTCAAAACCGTCTTACACGCAGTGATCGATATTATGAAACAGACGACGTTCAAACAACTACCTTTTCGCAACAATGTATAGAACGTCTCCGTACTGATCTAATCAACGGTGCAGTGAACATAATGCAGTCATGGGGATATAAAAATATTAAAGAGGTTACTCTATCTTCATTTTTTCGTAATATGGATGCTTTGCAGCCAGAAGATAGTTTTAAAATATATGATCAGGATTTTCATCGAGATACCGAAACAAAACCGTTTCGCATTCTAAAGAATATTTACCAGGAAGAAAATAAAAATTCAGCGGTTGCTTTAAATTAGTGCCGGGAAAATCTGAGAAGGTATTTACACAAAAGATCAATTTTTTCCTTTCAACATTGGCACAAAAGAAAAATTTGAAAATGTTTTTTCATCATAACTGCCGTCTTCATTTTTAGTTATACGCATCATTTTCTGTAGTCCATCTTCATCAAGCGGCAGCACCATTGTACCTGCTGTTTTTAATTGTTCCACAAGCTTCGGCGGAATAAAGGGAGCGGCGGCTGTTATAAGAATTTTATCGAAAGGAGCGTAGGTCGGTAAGCCCTCAAAGCCATCCCCATAAAAAAATTTAATATTGGGATATCTTGATTTGAGTATAAAATTTTTATTTTTTTCATATAATTTTTTTTGCCTCTCAATGGTAAACACCGTGGCTCCGAGTTCTGCCAATACTGCAGCCTGGTATGCGCTGCCTGTTCCTATTTCTAGAATTTTATCATAAGGTTTTACATCCAGCAGTTGTGTTTGATAAGCAACAGTATAAGGCTGTGAAATAGTTTGCCCCTCCTGTATCGGAAATGCCCTGTCTTCATACGCAATATCATCCAGTGCAGTATCGAGAAAAAAGTGCCGCGGTATATTCATCAGGGCATTTAGCACATTTTCATCAGCAATTCCTTTCTTCCTTATAGTTTCAATTAACTTTTTTCTGAGACCCTTGTGCCTGTAAGTATCATCAAAGTTTCGCATGCTGCAATTTAGGTTAATTAGCTAATTGGCTAAATAGCTATTAAAGCGATAGGCATGCAATTTGTAATAACGCCGCTATGAAAAATATAATGACAGTTGCCCTCACTTCTCTTATTTTTTTTGCTGCCTGCCAAAGTAAGGATAAAAAAAATATTGGAACAAAATCACAATCAGAAAAAGAAAAGAAAATCAGTAAAAGGGATTATAGCATAACAAAGGCAAATGCTTTCAATGATCTTTTTCTCGACAGTGCCGATGTTGAAAATTATATTACAAAAAATAATATAGCAGATTCCGTTGCCCGCCGCATTCGCAGTTTTTACAATACACGTAATTATGAATTTGCATGGTTTACTTCTAATGGATTAACCGAACAGGCATTAGGATTCTGGACATTGAAAAATTATTCTGGAGATACCGCTACAAAAAGTAAACAGCTCGAAAAAAGAATGGATGCGCTCATGACCAATGAGGATCTAAAAGTGAGCAACACAGATAAATCTATAATCAACACCGAACTTCAGTTAACGGAGAATCTTATTAGTTATACCCGTAATAATTATGAAAAAGGATTTGTAAAAAGAAAGGAGATGGAAAGATTTATTCCTTTTAAAAAAGCAGACCCGCTTTATCTCGCAGATTCTCTGCTTAATAAAAAACATAAAGATGAAAAATATTTTGCGGACATAAACGAGTCTTATAAATTATTAAAAGATCAATTGGAAAAATATGTAGCTATCGCAAAAAATGGCGGTTGGCCTGCCATAGCACAGGATGTAAAAATATTTAAAACCGGCAAGGCTTCGCCTGCTATTGCCGACATGAAAAAAATGCTTTTTCTTACGAGTGATCTCCCACAACAGGATACGACTGACGTGTTCAATGATACTCTTAAATTGGGGATTAAAAATTTTCAAAAAAGATATGGATATACCCAGGATGGAGTTGTTACATCGTCGTTATTAAAGGAAATGAATGTAACCGCGGTTGACCGCGTAAAACAAATTCTTATCAATATGAACCGTATGCGATGGATGCCGCAGGAACCGGATGGCAAGCTGATACTGGTGAATATTCCTGAGTTTATTTTACACATGTACGATGGTAAAACCAAAGTGTTTGATATGATTGTAGTGGTGGGTAAAGAAGGCCACAATACGACTATCTTTTCCGACAAGCTTACCAATATTGTGTTTAGCCCTTACTGGAATTTACCTGAAAGTATTGTAAAAAAAGAGATACTTCCTTCTATGGCGAAAAATGCAAATTATCTTGAAAGTCATAATATGGAGATTACCGGTGGCACTGAAGAGTTACCAGAAATAAGGCAAAAGCCAGGTGCAGATAATTCTTTAGGGAAAGTAAAATTTTTGTTTCCAAATAGTTTTAATATTTACTTTCATGATACACCTGCTAAAGAACTTTTCAATAAAGATGTGCGTGCCTATAGCCATGGATGCATACGCCTGAGCGATCCTGAAAAACTTGCTGATTATCTTTTGAAAGATAATTCTGCATGGACGCCTGAAAGAATAGATACTGCGATGAACAACGGCAATGAACAATTTGTTTCTGTAAAAAATCCTGTTCCTGTTTTCATTACTTATTATACTGCCTGGGTTGATGATAATGGGTTGCTAAATTTTCGCAATGATATTTATGGTCATGACCGGGAGATCGCACAGAAAATGTTTGAAACATCTTCAATTCCTGTAACGAAAGAGATTGGTCTTAAGTAAGTAGATGAAGAATATTATCGGAAATATTTAAGGTGAAGTTTCTGGCAACTTGTTCATTTTATCTATCGCGTCTTTATGCATGAGAATTCTTATAAATTGTATCACTGCTGTCAATGCAAATATGCCACCGATCACCCAGTTCAAAATACTTTGATTGGTATTAAGTTTATTGACGATATATTTTCCGCCAAAAATAAAAACACAATTGCCCATCAGCGTGCCAAGCCCTATGCCGATAATATATAAATTATAAAAAGAATTTTTAGGCTGTAGAATTTTTTTTGCAAATAAAACTGTACTCCATCCAAACCAAAAAGGAATTTGCACGGGACTGATAGCGCTTAACATTAAGCCCAGCAGGAACCGGTGTATGTTATTGTTAAGCATTACATTTTTTGCATGATGCTCATGTGTTGCCGCGATAAAACTTCCTGCGGCAAGTGCAAGCACTATGGCCAGCGTTATCCATTCCATCCATTTTAAAAGTGCTTTTTGTTTCCGGATCCAGTTAATGCCAACAAGTGAGATACGCACGTATATCATTTCAGTTAACAGGGAGCCAAGGGAAAACCAGATCGCATTTAGTATGCTTTCCTGCACACTTATTTGCATTGCTGCAACATTCAATGTACCGAGGGGAAGAGAGCCAAGAAAGCTTACAAGCATTCCCCAAAAAAACACTTTTGCAAGACCCATTACTTTTGCATTAACCTTTTTTAGCTAATACCGATAAAGATACATTTACCGTATTACTTAATACAGCGCTCTTATCTCCAACGCCATAGTCAAGCCTGTCTATTTCAAATTCCCCGGTAAATAAATAGGTGTCATTTGTTTTTTCAACTTTGAAAGGGAAAGCGATGGCTTTTGTAATGCCATGCATGGACAGAGTTCCTGTAAAATAATAATAACCCGCTTCGGTTTTATTGGTCTTATCAATTTTAGTTGAAGTAATTGTTATGTCGGGATATTTTTCTGCATCGAAATATTCAGTGCCTTTTAGATGACCATCACGGGTGCCGTTCTCAGTATCAACGGTAGATGGATCGACTGATACATTGAAGCGGCAAGAGGTGAGATCACTGGTGAAAAAAAATATCTCCCCCTTAATGCCTTTTAATTCTCCACCGGTTTTAATTCCAAAATTTTTTATGGTGAAATGGATTTTGCTTCCGGCATCTGCCGGTATATATTTCTGGGCAGTAGCGTGGATGCTAAAAAAAATAAGGCATGGTATAAAAATCTTCAATGGCATAAGTATTTTTTAAACAGGAAGATGATAAATATTTACGGTATAATTTTATCTGCAGCCTTAATTATTTTATAATGTTTTTTTGTTTCCAGCCTAAAGCGAACTCCTTTTATAAGTGGCCAGTATTTTACTCCGTCTTTATATTTCTGCCGGCTTATTTTGTAAAGCACTTTCCAGTGCTTCAAAATTTCCTTCCACGCATTCACGAGGGTGTAACCGGTATCATAAAAATGGTTGGGCTCGGCCCCACAACCGTTGTACTCCAATATTACAAAGTTCTTTCCCTGTTTTAATTCTTCTATTGAGTTACACATGATATCGTATCGCCCGTAAAAAAAATCGCTTTCATGACTGATTTTGTCCAACAAACTTATGAGCTGTTCATCAATTTCCTCTTTTAAGTCGGTAAAACTTGCGCCGCGGTTGTGATTGGCAGCATAGCTTAACATATATTTTTCACCTTCAGGCAATATAAGCGCAAAATTATTTCCATGCTTTATACGCAAATCTGCCATCTTCTTTTTTGATTTAGAATTCATCAAAATAAGTTCTTCGAGGTTGTGCGCTCCATCACCAATTACCTGCATGGGTACTTTTAGTAAAAACCCCGAAATGGTTCCACCGGCATCTTTTGGATGACGATAATAAAAAAGACTTACCTCCAAAGGGTAATGAATTAATTCCTGTACGAAATATTCTACGGGAATTTTTTCGTGATAATTTTTTAGCTGTTGTTCCGTTTCAATTTTTCTAAAAAGAATTCCCTGGCCGCCCACTTCAGGTTTTACAATAAGAGGAAAAGAGATTTTTTTGACTGATATATTTTCCAATACTTTTTCAAAATCTTCTGAAGGCTGAACGTTGAAAAAAAGGGGGCACAAGTGCGGTGGCAACAGATCATGCATTTCTTTTTTTGGTTCACCTTCCATTCCGCCAAAAGTAAGGCGGGGATTGCTTGGAGTAAAAAACCAAACTGCACGTGACCGTATTACATACCAAAGCCATACCGGCGTTATTGGGGCATATAAAATTTTGAACGGCCAATGTTCCCAGTTTTTTAATTTTTGTATCAAATAGATTAATTTCTAAAAAGCGCAAAAATAAGTTTTATGCCCTAATGAAATAGTATTTGGCTTAAACCTATGGAACATGTTAACAATCATCAAAATTGTTTGTTGTATTTTAGCCCGAATAAAATCAACAATTTATGCATGTACCAACCATGGCAGAAATGAGGGTGGAGAATAAGACGCCGGATGTTTTATTTTGGGTGGGTTGTGCTGGCAGTTTTGATCAAAGGGCGCAAAAAATTACAAAAGCATTTGCAACTATTCTTGATAAAGTTGGTATCAATTATGCGATTTTGGGAAAAGAAGAAATGTGTACCGGCGACCCTGCAAGGCGTGCAGGAAATGAATTCATGTTCCAGATGATGGCTTATCAAAATATAGAACGGCTCAACGGCTATGGAATCAAAAAGATTGTAACGGCATGCCCTCATTGCTTTAATATTTTAAAAAATGAATATCCTGAATTAGGCGGCAATTATGAAGTAATACATCATTCGATATTTTTGCAGCAACTGATAGATGATGGTAAAATAAAAATGAAAGAAGAGGGAAGCTTCATAGGAAAAAAAATTACCTATCACGATAGCTGTTACCTGGGAAGAGCAAATAATATTTATGAAGCGCCGAGGAAAGTTTTAGAATTTCTTGATGTTGAACTTATAGAAATGAAACGCTGCAAAAGCAACGGATTGTGCTGTGGCGCGGGAGGTGCGCAAATGTGGAAGGAGGAAGAAAAAGGAAACATTAGAATAAATAATGAGCGAACCAAAGAGGCGATTGAAACCGGCGCAGAAATAATTGCATCAAATTGTCCCTTTTGCATGACAATGCTTACAGATGGCGTGAAACTTAATGAAAAAGAAGATAGTGTAAAAGTGATGGATATTGCGGAGTTAATTGCGAT
>JBDTMP010000432.1:0-2106 GCA_039934215.1 Ginsengibacter sp. | reverse complement strand
AAGCCATAAAAAGGAGAACATCTTTGAAGATGACTATATTATCACGCGGCCTTCACGAGTTGGTATATTGTTAGGATAAAAATTATAATCATGATAACCAAATAAATCTGCTTATTGAACCTCGCGAGCCAGTTGGGGAGATAAATATCAAAATTGTCTTTGTCAGAATCAGAATATTTGCGGGCTATAATTGTTAGCGGACAAAACCCTTTAAATACTAATAAGGTTATTCCTTCCAGCACTATCAGCCCATATCCAATCCAGAGCCACTTATCAATCTTATTTAGGATTACTGCGTACAGCATATAAAAAATCACCACATTAAAGAATATCCAGATCAGTGTATGAATAATTTTTATAAACTTTAAATTTTTTTCAACTTGCATGCGATAAATATAATAAGAGACCATGCATAATTCCCTGATAGCGGCTAAACCAAAAAATGATCAACGTCATAATTTTATGCAAATGCAGCAAGCCCACTTTTATGCATGTATGTTTGTATGATAAGAAGGCAACTAAGAATTACTTAAACCTGGTAAACCATTAATTATTAAAGTCAGGATCATAAATTTTATTAACTGGACACGCACGACAAACTAAAACACTAAAATAATTTCAACAGTGAATAAATATTTACACACTATAGTAATTGTATTGATCGTATTTACCAGTTGCAGGGGTCAGCAACCAAAGATTAAAGAAGTACAAAGAGATACTACTATTACCCCAGCCACTTCATTTTCCAAACTTTTTTTGGACAGTACCATACTGGAGAAATTTATAAAAGATCAAAATACCAGTGATAGCGATGCCGTGGAATTGCGTAATTTTTATAAAAGCCGCAACTACCAGTACGCCTGGTTTACAGAAGATGGCATTGCAGAACAGACACGTTCTTTCTGGAATCTTCATAACAATTATATCAGCAATTTTGGCGATACTTCCTTAAGATTTAAAAGCCTCCACCAGGAAATAGATACACTATTACATGGAGATTCAACATTGAAAATTTCACCGCAACAAACGCTGCGAACAGAGCTTGAGCTGACAAAACATTTTTTTGACTACTCCAAAAATGCTTATGCAGGCAAAGTAGATTCTAAAGATCTGCAATGGTTTATTCCCCGGAAGAAAATAAATGCCGTCGTATTGCTTGATTCTTTTATTGCACGGGATGGTAAAAACCTGGAAGGCTGGGAGCCGGTGAATGTTTATTATCAGAGCCTGAAACAAGAACTGCTGCATTATTATACTATTGAAAAAGCTGGAGGATGGAAAGAGATAGAAACTGGTAAATCAAAAAGATATAAACCTGGTGATTCTGCTCTTGTTATTAAACAAGTAAAACAACGTCTTCAAATTTCAGGTGACGATAAAAGCATTGATACCTCCGCCTACTATACGAGTGAATTGGAAGCCGTAATTCAGCGGGCGCAAAAAAGTTTTGGATTAAAAGAGGATGGATTTATTACAGTTGGTTTAATTAAAGAATTAAACGTTCCGGTTACAGAGAGAATCAGGCAAATGTTGATTAACCTCGAGCGGATGCGATGGATACCGGAACAGCCGCCGGGAAACCTGCTTCTTGTAAATATTCCTGAATTCAGGTTGCATGTATTTGAGAGCGGGAAAAAGCTATTCAGTATGAATGTGGTGGTTGGCAAAGAAGGGCACAATACCGTAATTTTTACCGACCAGTTAAAGTATGTGGTCTTTAGCCCTTACTGGAACGTGCCAGCCAGCATTGTAAAAAATGAAATGTTACCGGCTATGCGGAGAAACTCAAATTATCTTGCCAGGAACAATATGGAGCAAACCGGCACCAGTAATGGCCTGCCGGTGATACGGCAAAAGCCCGGTGGCGCCAATGCATTGGGAAGAGTGAAATTTATTTTCCCCAATAGTTACAATATTTATTTTCACGACACACCGGCAAAATCACTTTTTAATGAATCAAACCGGGCTTTCAGTCATGGATGTATTCGCCTTGCAGAACCTGCAAAACTTGCCGAATATCTTTTGCGTGATCAACCGGAATGGACTCCCGGAAAAATTAAAGAAGCCATGAATGCATCAAAAGAAAATTGGGTAACGCTAAAAAAA
>JBDTMP010000431.1:0-4220 GCA_039934215.1 Ginsengibacter sp. | reverse complement strand
ATTAATAATAATTTCTCTTTTTCACTGATATTACCAGGTTGCATAATGTTCACCCTTCAGGGGATAGCGGCTTCTATCTTACAAATGCCATCGCAATTCCGCCATCCACATTCAATACGTTTCCGGTAGATTTATTTAATAAACCGCTTACGAAAACAAAACATGCATTGGCAATATCTTCAGGCTGAATTATTTCACCAAGCAATGTTCTCTTCGCATAGTACGCAGGTAATTCATCAACAGCAACACCATAAGCTTTCGCTCTTCCATTTGCCCATTCACCTTCCCATATTTTACTATCACTTATAACGGCATCGGGGTTTACAACATTTACTCTTATCTGATCTTTCCCCAGTTCTGCTGCATTCAGCCGGCTCAGGTGAAGTTGTGCCGCTTTAGCGGATCCATAGCCAGCATTATTAGGTCCTGATACCAATGCATTTTTACTTACAATATTTAAAATATTGCCCCCAAAACCTTGCTTTCGCATAATCTCAACGCCTGCCTGTGTTACCAGAAATTGTCCTTTTACCAGCACGTTATATAATAAATCCCAATCCTTTTCAGTATGTTCTTCCAATGGTTTTGAAATAGAAAGACCTGCGCAATTCACAACAATATCTACTCCTCCGAATTGCAAAACAGCCGCTTCATAAGCCTTATTAATCTCTTCTTTTTGTGTAACATCGAGGTAAACGGAAGTACAGGAATCTGTGCCAAAACTTTTTTGAAAATCTTTAAAAACAGTTTCAAGGCGTTCAGGAATATTGTCATTTAATATGATGACAGCACCTTCTTCAGCGAATTTTTTAGCTATCGCTTTTCCAATACCCCCGGCGCTTCCGGTTATCAAAGCAATTTTTCCCGTGAGTGATTTTGGTTTCGGTTGTCTTTGCAATTTAGCTTCTTCCAATAACCAATATTCAATATCAAATGCTTCCTGCGCCGGCAGGGAAGTATACGTTGATATCGCTTCCGCACCCTTCATTACATTGATGGCATTGCTGTAAAACTCCGATGCGATGCGGGCCGTTGCTTTATCTTTTGCAAAAGTAAACATGCCAACGCCGGGATATAGAATTACAACAGGATTATTATCTCGTATTTGCGGACTATCAGGATGCTTATGTTTATCGTAGTAATCATTATACATTTTACGATAAGAAAGAAATTGCTTCGAAAGTTTTTTCTTCAGTTTTTCGGCATCCGCAAAATTTTCATCCGGATTTAATTCAAGTACGAGAGGCCTTATTTTGGTACGCAAAAAATGATCAGGGCAACTGGTACCCAGTGAAGCGAGCTTGTGCAGATCGTGGGAATTAATGTATTCCAACACCAAAGGATTATCGTTGAAATGACCAATTGCCCCGCTGCCCCCGGGAGAGGAGTTGAGCGAAATGTCGCTATTGGAACAGAAACCTCTAAGCACTGGCATCAAAGAAACGGCTTTATTTAATCGTTCGTTTTTCGATAATGATTTTATTTTCTCACCTCCAAAAGTCTCTTTTTTTATTCCGTCTTTGGCGGGACGGTCACTTTCAATATATGCTGCGCATTGTTCAATTACTTCCAAAGTATTTATATAAGATTCATAAGAAGTATCACCCCACGTGAAAAGTCCATGTGACCCCAGCATAATCCCTCGTATGCCTGGATTTTCATCTAAACATTCTTTCAGCTTTAATCCCAGGTCGAAGCCGGGACGCTGCCAGTCAACCCAACCGATTTTCCCGTTAAATAATTCCTGTGTTATTTTTTTTCCATCTTTTGATGCCGCGATTGCAATGGCCGCATCGGGATGCAAATGGTCAATATGTTTGAATGGCAGAAAACCATGAAGTGGTGTGTCAATCGAAGGCGCTTTGGAATCGAGGTCAAAAATGCAATGATTAAAAAGAGCTACCATTTCATCTTCATGCTGTAATCCACGATATACATTTTTTAAATTCCTGAAACGATCAAGGTATAAAGCAGCAAGGCCTTTTTTTGTAAGAGTACCAAGATCGCCGCCCGATCCCTTGATCCACATGACTTCCACAGGTTTGCCGGTTAAAGGATCCTTTTCAATTATTTTACACGAAGTATTACCACCGCCATAATTGGTCAATCGAAGGTCGGCTCCTAACAAATTGGATCTGTAAATAAGCAAGGCTACTTCATCACCTGCTAAAGCCGCGGCGGTGGATTCATTCCACAAATAACTAACGTGCCTGAAGGTTGCAATCTGAGACATTTTATAATTTTTTAAGAGACTAATATTTTAAATAATTGCCATATCCAACAACCATTACCGAAACAATAATTATGAATACGCCTGTAATGATTGTAATCCTTGTTTTGCGGCTCACGCCACTCCATTCCTTTAAAACAAGGCCCCACATATTCGCTACCAAAATAATAAAGGCCATGTGTAAAATCCATGAGCTGGCGCCATTGCCCAGCTTACTTTCGCCCATGCCATAAAAGAAAAATTGTAAGAACCACATAGTGCCCGCGACAGCCGAGAGAAAATAATTTCTTTTTAACGGCGTGCCTGAATCAAGATAATTTTTGAACGTTTTGTTTTTAAAGTTCAAAATCATACACCATATAAAATTAGTTGATAAGCCACCCCAAAGTAATACGACATAGGTCACGTTATTTTGAAATAAGGGATTGTAACCCGCATCCACTGCCGCGGCTGCCATGGGTTTGCCGGCTTCTATACCAAAATTAAAACAGGCGCTCATAATACCGGAAAATACAGCCACAATCAATCCTTTTACTAAATTAAATTCAGCAATAGATCTTTTCTTTTCTTCTTCCGGTAATTCTTTTTCTTTCATCATACCGGCTTTACCGCAAATGTAAATTCCCGTAAGACATAAAATAACTCCAAGCAAAACCACGATACCCCAATTGGTTGTAAGCAAATCATGGAAAGTAGTTTTTCCCGGCTGTGGGTTAAAATTGTAATAGATGGAAGGCACAAGCGCACCAAACGCAGAACAAAAACCAAGAACAACCGAATTGCCAAGAGACATACCCAGGTAGCGGACACCAAGCCCATAAGTTAAGCCGCCCACACCCCACAAAATACCAAACAGCATAGTATAAAAAATAGTAGAAGAGGAAGTTGCTTTAATAAGTTCCGCAAATCCCGGAATGGTAAGCCACGCAGCCAACGGCGGAACGATGAGCCACGAAAATAACCCGCCGATAATCCAATAACTTTCCCATGCCCAGCCACGTACTTTTTTGAAAGGCATGTAAAAACTACCGGAAGCGAAACCGCCAATAAAATGAAAAATGATCCCAAGAATTACCTGCATAGAATAAATTTATCGCAAAAATTATTTGTTCTCCAACCAATTATTCCCTTCCATCCAGTTGAAGCAACGTTCCATCCATTTATCTTTTGTTGTCTTGTTATTCATTCCATAACCATGTCCCCCACCCTGGTATAAATGCATTTCCACCTTTACTTTATTTTTCAATAATGCCTCATAGAATACAATACTGTTTTTTACAGGAAGAGGATCATCGGTCGCCTGAACAATAAATGTTGGTGGGGTATTTTTAGTAACTCTTGTTTCATTTGAAAAGGCATTAATTAAATCCGGGTCCGCATTTTTTCCCAGCAATTTATCAGCCGATCCTTTTTTATTAATCGCGGTGTCGAAGGTGGTCAAGGGATAAATCAATATCATAAAGGCGGGACGTAAATTAATGTTTTCCGCGCCTGGATTTACGACATCTGTATAATGAGTACCTAAAGTAGAAGCCAGGTGCCCACCAGCTGAAAAGCCCATCACTCCTACTTTTCCTGTATCAATATTCCATTGCTTTGCATGCGACCTGATGATTAGCATCGCCTCTTCAGCATCCTGAAGAGGAGCTATTGAAGTATTGATCATCCATCGATCATCCGGAATGCGGTATTTTAAAACAAAAGCAGCAACACCTTTTTTTACAAATTCTTTTGCAACATCTGTTCCTTCATGTTTGATGGCGTTAACATAATAGCCACCGCCCGGACATATTATAACAGCAGTACCATTTGCCATATTTTTTTGAGGCAAAAAAATTGTAAGCGCCGGGATCGAAATATTATTTATGATCACATTCCCGTCTTTATCCGCGGTCGTTTTTTCAAGGTTTTCAAATGGCTTACTGTTGGGACTTTCACTCCTATAAAGAGGAATAATTTTTTGACAATAAGAAACTGTTCCTAAAACAAT
>JBDTMP010000430.1:0-3437 GCA_039934215.1 Ginsengibacter sp. | reverse complement strand
TTTTTCAAATATTTTCGAAACAGTGTGAAGCTCGGCGTAAAAGTGGAAGATGCGCCTGATAATACAGGAGCCAGGATACTAAGCGTTGAAGAAGGCTCTGCTGCGGACAAAGCGGGATTAAAAAAGGATGATATAATAACAGAGTTAAATGGTGACAAGGTTACGAATGTAGATGAAGTGAGATCACAATTGATGGATGCTGAGGATAAGGAAAATTTCAATCTCAAGGCGAAAAGAAATAATACAGACATGAATTTTGAAATAAAAATTCCTAAAGCTGTCAATAGCGCAGATTTGTAATTAATAAATTGCAAATCCAAATTTTTAAAAAATCTTACCATTTCAAAAAAGATTGGATTCAACAAATAGTTTTCCGCTTTTTAGTTTTATGAATATTAAAAAGCTGCCTTTCCAGGCAGCTTTTTGTTTTGTTTAAGTTTTTATAGATAAAAATGGAAATGTCTTTTCATAACTTCGCCGCATGTCGGTCGATAACAAATATGAAGCTGTGATAGGGCTGGAGGTACATGTACAATTGCTTACTAAGAGTAAATTATTCTGTGGCGATAGCACCGAATTTGGAAATCCACCCAATGCAAATGTGAGTCCGGTATCGCTTGCTCATCCTGGTACGCTCCCGGTAATGAATAAGAAAGCGATTGATTATGCGATCAGCATTGGCCTCGCTTTTAATTGCGATATCGTCCGCGATAATTATTTTGCAAGAAAAAATTATTTCTATCCTGATCTGCCAAAAGGCTACCAGGTTTCACAACACACAACGCCCATTTGCCGGAACGGATATGTTTCAATTAACACCGCCGGCATCGAAAGAAATATATTGTTGAACAGGATTCACCTTGAAGAAGATGCAGGCAAAAGCATTCACGATGCTGACGAAAATTATACATGCATTGATCTGAACCGGGCCGGGGTTCCTTTACTCGAAATAGTTTCGGAACCTGACATGCATAGTCCCGAAGAAGCACATGCATACGTTACCGAAATAAGAAAAACAGTCCGCTACCTGCAGATCTGCGATGGCAATATGGAAGAGGGCAGCATGCGTTGTGATGCAAATGTTTCCATAAGATTGAAAGGTGAAAAAGCACTTGGCACAAAAGTGGAAGTGAAAAATCTCAATTCAATAAAAAATGTAAAAAAGGCGATTGAATTTGAAATAGGGCGTTTGATTGCGTTGAGTGAAAGTGCTGGTGAAATCATACAGGAAACAAGAAGCTTTGATGCTACAAATGGCTCTACTTTTTCTTTGAGAAATAAGGAAGAAGCAAATGACTATCGCTATTTTCCTGAGCCGGATCTTGCACCATTTCATATTACCCAGGAAAAAATAGATGCCATCAAGAAATTATTGCCTGAATTACCCGCAGCTCTTGAGAAAAAATTTATTGAACAATATTCCCTGTCTGTTTCCGATGCAAAAGTTATTTGTGATGAAAGAGAAAACGCTCTTTTTTTTGAAAATTTAATCAGTCATACAAATAGTTTTAAAGCCGCAGCCAATTGGTTGCTCGGCCCCATTAAATCCTATCTTAATGAAAACAATCTAAATATTGGAAGTTTTCCGGGTGATCTGAAAAGCCTGTCAAAGCTTATAGACCTGGTCGAAGAAGGAAGTGTGAGTTTTGGCGTAGCTGCTTCCAGGATATTTCCTTTATTAATAAAATCGCCCGGTGCGGATCCTTATCAAATCGCAAAGGAATTAAATATTTTGCAGGAAAAAAGTGGTGATGCCCTTAACACGTGGGTAGATGAAGTACTTTCCAAAATGCCGGATAAAATTTCGGATTATAAAAAAGGTAAAAAAAATCTTATAGGATTATTTGCCGGCGAAGTAAAAAAATTAAGTAAAGGCAAAGCCGATATGCAGGCGGTAAATAAAATTCTTACTCAAAAATTAAATCAATAAATAAGAACTCAATGAAAAATATATTCCTGGTAATAGTTGCAACATTTTTATTTTCCTGCAGCAGCAATATAAAAGAAGGCAGTTTTGTGGTAAATGGTCATTTGAAAAATGCGCCTGATCAAAAGGTTTTTCTTGAGCAAATAACCTTTAACCAGCAACCTCCGCAGATTATTGATACGGGTGAAATAAAAGATGGAAAATTTGAAGTAAATGCGTTAGCCCCGGAAGAAGGATTGTACCGTATCCGTTTTGAAAAAAATGCGGGATATATCTTTATCAATGATGAAGACCGAATCGATTTTTTCGCGGACGCGAATGATTCAACTTTGCTTTCAACAAAATTTAATACACCAGCCAATGCTTCCCTTTCTGAATTTATAATTACGCTGGATTCGCTGCATACAATGCTGATGGGACAAGATCGCAATCTCAGGGATGTTCAACAGCAGCATAATGACAGCCTCGCTGCGATTGCCCAAAATCAATTTAATGGTACAAATGCATGGTATAAAAATTATCTCCATAAATATATTGATACAACGAAGAGTCCTGTAGTAGCACTGTTCGCTTTAAGTTATGCGCAGGAACTTGGGATGGACACGCTTAAACAATTACTCGCATCGTTAAATAAAAAATTTCCTAAAAGCACTGCGGTAACTGATGTTACAAAACAGTTTGAGCAAATTACGGCTGCTCAAAGTCAGCCACAACCGGGGCAGAAGCCGACTATTGGTCAGTTAGCCCCAGACTTCACATTGCCCGATACAACAGGAACGCCATTTACATTAAGTTCCTTACGCGGTAAATATGTTCTTGTAGATTTTTGGGCAAGTTGGTGCGGCCCATGCAGGGAAGAAAATCCAAATGTCGTTGCGACTTACAATCAATTTAAAGATAAAAATTTTGCAATCCTGGGTGTTTCACTTGATAAAGAAAAAAGTGCATGGCTCAAAGCCATTAAAGATGACGGCCTGGCATGGAAACAGGTTAGCGATCTTAAATTTTGGAATAGCGCCCCTGCTGCTTTGTATAATGTGGAGGGAATACCTTATAACGTTTTGGTCGATCCCCAGGGAAAAATAATTGCAACAGAATTGCGTGGAGCTCAACTTCAAAATAAACTAAGTGCTATTTTGAAGTAATGAAGTTAAGTTATTGACTTAAATAATTCTCATTGCCTTTCCAAAAGTGGTAACTACGAAAGGAAGAACTATCCAAAAATATTCTCTTACAAATACCAGCATGAGAATTATTGCTATGGCAGAAATAAAAAAAGAAACCCAATATTTAGAAACAGATTGCGAGTCATTCATTTCAAAAAATTTTGACAAATATATACATCTTATAATAATTATTCTGTCGTGATGGCTGGTTATATAAAAACTTTTGTTGTTTAGTTTCCCTAATCTTTTTAAAAAGTAATATAAACCTATAAATATTTTGAGACAAAAATTTTATAGACTATCAATCGTTTATGAGCGACCGATAAAAAATAATTCAAATCCTC
>JBDTMP010000429.1:0-7551 GCA_039934215.1 Ginsengibacter sp. | reverse complement strand
CCCTTTTCAATTAAGATACAACTTTGCTCTTCCTGCCTCAACCCGGCATCGACTAATGCAAAACTCGGCAGCTCGCTATTAAGATGATTAATACAGGCATCAACCCTGCTATTATATTTATGCGCAGATTCTTTTTGCTCGCATGCACCTTTGCATTTTCTTTCATCTAATAAGTGACATGAAACATTTTCGGCCTGTAGAAAACATAATTTTGGGCAGAGCTCAAATTGCGACATAAGCTTTCTCAATAACGTATGACCCTCTGCAAGAAGATTAAAAGTATACAATGGTTTTATATGCTTCTTCTTTTTTTCAATGAATAGTCGCCGGTATCCCCGCCTGTCTTCGAAAGTATATAGACCATAAGATTGCTCAAACCTTTTTTGGCTGCGGTTTTGTTCAGGCCATAGTTTTTTTATTTCAATACTTTCAAGAATAAATGCCATTAATTCTGTTGCCGTAGCCTTGTAACTTATATTATAAATCTTCTTTAAAAATTCCTGTTTCTGCCTCGTGGTTTTGTTGTTGGTAAAATGACTGCTTACTCTTCTATTAAGGCTTTTGGCTTTGCCTACATAAATAACTTTTCCCTTCTTATCATGGAAATAATATACCCCGGGTTCTCCAGGTATTTGCTTTACAACTGACGATGAAATATTAGGAGGCAAGGATTGTTCCCTGCTTTTTACTTTTAACATCGTTTGAACATATCCGTTAGTGTCGCAGGCCAGCAGGTGATGGAAAAGCGTTACCGTCGCCCGCGCATCGCCGCTTGCCCTGTGGCGTGATTCAATTTCTATGCCCAGGTGCTTGCATAATTTTCCAAGCCCGTATCCTGCCAGTCCTGGCAAAATTTGCCGGCCGAGCCTTATGGTGCAAAGCTTCTTGCAATTAAGATCATAGCCGGACTTTGACAAATGATGTTTTACAAATGAATAATCGAAATTTACATTGTGAGCTACAAAGACTTTATCTGCAAGAAGTTCATAAAGCTCATCGGCTACGCTGCTAAATGACCTTTCAAATTCAACCATCTCGTTGGTAATGCCTGTGAGCGCTTCCACATATCTTGGAATGGTATAAACAGGATTTAGTAATGTAGAATAGCTTTTCAAAATATTTTCACCGTCCGTTATAAAAACAGCAATCTCCGTTATGCCATTTGAAGCAGCATGACCTCCGGTAGTTTCGATATCAACTATGGCGTATTGCAAATAAGCTTTTTAAAATGTAAACTTAAAACTTCTTAGGAAAATAGTACTTGTTGTTTTAATTACATTTGCAGCGATACACATTTTAGTAAAAATTATGGACTTAAGCAAAAATTATATACCCGCATCCGCGGAAGATAAATGGTACAGTCACTGGCTTTCAAAAAATTATTTTACAAGCAGGCCCGATAGCAGGCCCGCTTATACAATTACAATACCCCCGCCAAATGTTACAGGGGTTTTACACATGGGACATACGTTAAATGAAACGGTACAGGATATTCTTATACGAAAGGCAAGAATGAGTGGCTTCAATGCCTGCTGGGCTCCCGGCAGCGATCATGCCTCTATCGCCACCGAGGCTAAAGTGGTGGGGATGCTCAAAGAAAAAGGGATAGAAAAAAGAGATATTTCAAGACAAGAATTTCTGAAGTATGCCTTTGAATGGAAAGAAAAATATGGAAATATTATTTACAGCCAGATCGCAAAGTTGGGTTGCAGCGTTGACTGGAACAGGACCACATTTACAATGGATGAGCATTATTATAGAGCCGTCATAAAAGTTTTCGTTGACCTGCATAACAAAGGGCTTATCTATCGCGGAGCGAGGATGATAAACTGGGATCCTGCTGCTAAAACCGCACTTAGTGACGAAGAAGTGGAACATAAAGATGTTACCGGGAAATTATATTACGTAAAGTATAAAATAGCGGCAACAAATAATGATGCACAGTCTGCAGTCTACAACCAGGATCATATCGTAATCGCTACTCAACGTCCCGAAACTATTATGGGCGACACGGCGGTGTGTGCAAACCCCGATGATGAGAGATACCGGCTTTTGAAAGGTAAAAGTGTTTTGATACCATTAATTGATAAAGCTGTTCCGGTAATTTTTGATGAATACGTTGATAAAGATTTTGGAACAGGAATTTTAAAAATTACACCTGCGCACGACATTAATGATTATAACATAGGGTTGAAACATAATCTACCGGTGGTGGATACACTAAATGAAGACGGAACCATGAGTGCTGCGGCGCAGATATATATAGGAGAAGACCGTTTTGCGGTTCGCAAAAAAATTGTTGAAGAGCTCAGGCAAAAAGGATTGCTTGTAAAAGAAGAAGAATATACTACAAGAATTGGCTACAGCCAGCGCACTAACGTGGTAGTAGAACCGAAGATATCTACACAATGGTTTTTGCAAATGAAAAAGATGTCGCAGCCAGCATTAGGCGCCGTTATGTCAGGCCATGTATCTATTCATCCGGGTGATAAATTTACCGCCACTTATAAATACTGGCTGGAGAATGTAAAGGACTGGTGCATAAGCCGCCAACTTTGGTGGGGCCATCAAATTCCAGCCTGGTACGATGAAGAAGGAAATGTGTATGTTGGAGAAACTAAAGAAGAAGCTTTCGAAAAATATAAAATTCAAAATGTAAAATCTAAAATTGAAAATTTACAGCAAGATGAAGATGTTCTCGATACCTGGTTCTCAGCGTGGCTTTGGCCAATAGAGATTTTCAATGGAATTACATCGCCGGGTAATGATGACGTCAACTATTATTATCCAACTTCTGTCCTGGTTACCGGGCAGGATATTATTTTCTTTTGGGTTGCAAGAATGATAATGGCCGGTATGGAATACATGCATGAAAAACCTTTCAGCGATGTGTATTTCACCGGGATGGTACGCGACAAGCAGGGCCGCAAAATGAGTAAGCAACTCGGCAACAGCCCGGATCTTTTGGAATTGATTAATCAATATGGAGCAGATGCTGTGCGGTTTGGAATCATGATTTCGTCTCCCGCCGGCAATGATCTTTTATTTGATGAAGGAAGCCTGGAGCAGGGTAAGCATTTTAATAATAAACTTTGGAATGCTTTGAAGCTTTTAAAAATGTGGGAAGAAAAAATAAAACTCAACGGACAACAGCCCATAGGTAAAACTGAAACAATAAATTCAGATTTTGCAATTACCTGGTTTCAAAACAGGCTAAACGAAGTGCGGATTGAAGTGGACAAATTAATGAAAGAGTTTCGACTGAGTGAGGCACTTAAAACAATTTATTCTTTAATATGGGATGACTATTGCAGTTGGTTTCTCGAATGGATAAAACCGGAATACGGCAGGAGTGTTGATCAAACCATTTATGATTTCGCGATCGACTTTTTTGAAGACACTTTACAGCTCCTCCATCCATATATGCCGTTTATCACCGAAGAGATTTATCACCTTCTCAGAGAAAGAGAAGACGATCTTGTAGTAAAACAATTCAGGCCGGTGGCTGCTCCTGTTGAAACAGTATTGCAACATGGAAATATGCTCAAGGAAATTATAACAGCGATTCGTGACGTAAGAAATAAAAACAATATAAAACCAAAAGATGCTATAAAGCTTTTTATTGAAACCCAGAATCCATCTCTTTATAGACCTTTACAACAAATTTTGATGAAGCAGGTAAATGCGGAGTTTATAAAATTTAATACACCTGCCGGAAATACAGCTCTAACGATCGTTGTAGAAAAAGAAAAAATATTTATAGAAGCGAATATTGAAATTGATGTTTCTGCTCAAAAAGATAAATTACTTAAAGACCTTGATTATCTTAAAGGTTTCCTAAATAGCGTAGATAGAAAATTAAGTAACGATAAATTTGTAAGGAATGCAAAACCCGAGGTTATTGAGCTGGAGAGAAAAAAGAAATCGGATGCAGAAGAAAAGATATCAATGATTGAGCAAAGCCTCCAACAATAAATTAATCAGCATTGAGTTTAAGGCATATAAAATCTGTTTTATGAAAAAATCCGTACGGCCATTCTTATTTTTTTTACTATGCACTTTCACAGGTTTTTTTTGCTTTGCGCAGGAGTCGCAAAAGAAACCTCAGATAACGAAAGTTGCTAAATTCAAGCCTCCTGTTGTAAAATCATTCCTCGGCATAAATATTAACGGCGCATCTGTAACAGGAGATGAAGCTAACCAGCTAATTACATTGCCGCTGAAGATTACTGACGCACAGAACAACATTTATTCAATAGATTCTTATCATTTTTTATACAAAAGAAAGAGTGTAATTGAAGATGAAAAAACCGGCCGTAAACAAGCAACATTTACAACTGTTGCTGATGTATTTAAAACAACGCCTCTTCCAAAAATATGGATTGATAATATCCAAAACGGCTTTCAAAAGGGTGAGGAATTGCACTTCTTCGATATTGTTGTAAAAGACAAGGCAGGAAGAATATTTTTTGCTCCTGACCTGAAGATAACAATTCAATAAATTAATGAGTTTCATCGAACAATTATCAAAACATGTATCCGATTCCGTTAGAACAACGAATGACAAGATTTCTGGTTTAACGACTGCAATCCTGTAATAAAGAAAGCGCTTAACAGAAGCACGGTTCCAATTTTATTAACGGGAAAGATATTCATACAAGCCATTTTATGAATGATTATATAATTCGGCCTGGGCTTATATAAATACCCTCCATTTATTCCCCTGAAATGCCCATTAATCAGTAAATAATTACCAGTTATGCATTAAACTGTCATTTGCCTTTATACGATGTAGTTTAGTATTCTTTATTGGTCATTTATTTTTTAGTTTTAAGTAAATCTTAAACAACAAAATATCTGACTTCAAATTATTTATGAGAAAACAAATTTTTCTTTTTTTGATTTTATTGTCTTATGGGGTGCATATGAGGGGCCAGGGAAAATTTGTTGACAGCCTCCTTAACTGGATCAATAAAAATCCTGTAATTGATTCGCAATATATTCAAACCCTGCACAGGATAAGTTATCGTCTCAGTGAAAAAGATGTTAACGGTTCATATTATTATTATAAAAAGGTTTCGGAATTAAGCGATAGCCTCGATTTTACTTTTGGCAAATCTCTTGCGCAAATTAACATGGGCATACTCCATTATAATTATGGGAATTTAATAGCAAGTAATGATGCTTTTTTTAAAGCCATTGATTATGCAGAAGCATGTGGTGCATTAAGATTGAAAGCCGTATCCCTTAATAACATAGGAGACAACTTCAGGTCACTGAAAAGTTTCAATAAATGCCGGCAATACACGAACCAGGCCATTGAAATAAATAAAAAATTGAAAGCATGGCGGGGCGTAGCTATTAATTATGAATTATTACAGCAATGCGATCTTGAAGAAAAGCTATATAAGAATGCAAAAAAGAATTTAGAAGACGGAATGCCTTATGCCCTGCTTGCCGGTGAAAATTATATTCTCTCTCAATATTACCTGGGTTTCGGAAAACTGAACGCTATTGAAAATAAAATTGATTCCGCTTTGCTCTATTTCAACAAAGCGATGAACCAGGCAATAATACAAAGTGATTTGAGGAATAAATTCCAGGTCTATCTTGCCGAGGCAGAGTATTTGAAAAAGTTATCGCCTGATAAAAAAATAGCATTACTCGACAGTGCTTTAAGCATCGCAAAGAAAACAGAATACTACGAAGGACTCTCCAACGCTGCCCAACAATTGTCATTAGCGTATGAAGAAAAAAAAGACAAGGATTCCTCATTAATTTTTTATCGCATTTATCGTGTAGCTTTTGATTCATTATTTTCTGAAAACAACAGGCGCAATGTGCTGAATAATGAAACAGAATGGCAGATACGGCGCAAGGAAACCGAGAACCGGCATTTGCTTCAATTATCTAATTTGCAAGAACGTCAAATCGTTTTTAAAAATGCTTTATTGGTCGCGGTTTTTATCCTGCTTTTCCTGACAATTGTAATCGCATTTTTTATAAATAAATCAATCCAATCTAAAAAGAAAAGATCTGAATTTCTTTTCAAACAAAAAATTGCTGAGTCGCAAATACAAACGCTGAGGGCGCAAATGAATCCTCATTTTATTTTCAACAGCCTTAACAGTATTGAAAATTTTATGATGCAGAATGAAAAAAGAAAAGCCAGCGACTACATGCACAAATTTGCATTACTCATAAGAACCATATTGGAGAGCAGCCGAAATGAATTAACCACTGTCCTGCTGGATCTGGAAGCTTTGAAATTATATATTGATCTTGAGCAAATGCGTTTTCACAATAAATTTTGTTACCAGGAAAATATAGATAACGAGCTGCTTAAAGGAGATTATAATGTGCCTTCACTATTAATACAACCTTATGTTGAAAATGCAATTGTACATGGAATGGCGCATAGCGACAGAAGTGATTTAAAATTAATAGTTTCCGTATCGCTTGAAGGTGATTATATAAAATATGTAATAACAGATAATGGTATAGGCAGAAGCCAGGCAGCGGAATACAATAAGCTCAATAAACTGCGCCATAAAAGCGTGGGGCTCAAAATAACCGAAGACCGCATTCACTTATATAACCAGGAACATAATGCCAGCGGGTTTGTAAAAATTTCTGACCTCTTTGATATAAATAATAAACCTGCAGGCACAATGGTTGAAGTAAAAATAAAAGCGACATAAAATGGAAAAGATAAAAGCAATATTGATAGATGATGAATTCAACAGCCTGCAAAATCTACAAAAAAAGCTGGAAGGATTTTGTCCTGATATTAGCATCATCGCTGTGTCACAAAAACCGGAAGAAGGCTTGTTGCTAATAAGACAACACAATCCTGACGTTGTGTTTCTCGACATTGAAATGCCAAGAATGAGTGGATTTAGAATGCTTGAAGAACTGGGTGAATATAATTTCGAAATTATTTTTACTACCGCCTACAACCATTATTCAATAGATGCGATTCGAATCAGCGCTTTTGATTATCTCGTAAAACCAATCGGGATAGAAGACCTACAGAAGGCTGTTGAGCGCCTGAAGAAAACACAGGATATACAAACGAAAGAAAAAATAGATATTTTAAAAAAATCACTAAGCGATAATAAAAGCCAGGAAGATAAAATCGCTATTTCAACATCTGAAGGAATTGAGTTTATTCCTATAAAAAATATTCTTCACATAGAATCAAAATCCAATTACAGTAAAATTTATCTGCCGGAAAATAAAACCCTGATGGTATCAAAAATTTTAAAAGACTTTGAAGAAATGCTTGTTCCCTATAATTTTTACCGAATACATAATTCTCACCTGATAAATCTCAATTACATAAAAAAATATATGCGCAGTAAAGGTGGGCATGTTATGCTCCAGGATGGAACTCTTATAGACATTTCACGTCGAAAAAAAGAAGAGTTTTTGAAAATGATAAGTGGATAGATTCAGTTTCCAGTAAGCTTCTGCCTTCTGTATTCTGTATTCTGCCTTCTGCCTTCTGCCTTCTGCCTTCTGCCTTCTGCCTTCTGCCTTCTGCCTTCT
>JBDTMP010000428.1:0-4085 GCA_039934215.1 Ginsengibacter sp. | reverse complement strand
GAATTTAAAAATTGAGCATTCCTTTTGGCAATGATTGATTGCCTTGCAAGCCGCCTGTATGAATACAGATAATATTTGAACCCGGTTGAAAATAGCTGTTCTTTATTAAATCCATTACACCAAACATCATTTTTCCTGTATAAACAAAATCAAGTGGGATTTTATTGTTTTGATAAAAAGTATTCATAAATGTAATAAGCTCTTTATTTTTTTTTGCATAACCGCCGAAATGATAATCACCATTGAAAACATATTTTTTTTTGTCATCAACATGTAATCTTTTAAGGCTTTGCGAAATATCCTCCAGCCCTTTCAAGACACCGAATCCGATAACTTCGGTGTTGACTCCCGCGCCGTTTATTAGTCCGGCAAAAGTAGTAGCGGTTCCTACTGCGCAACAAATGTGCGTATAATTTTTGCTGTCAAAAAAATCTGTAATTCGTTCAGCGCCTTTAGCACCTATTGTTGAAAATCCACCTTCTGGCATTAACGTATGCTCACCATATTCTCTTGAAAGTGTGTTATAAAATTCCGTCGTTTCTTTTTTTTGATAAAGATCCCTGCTGATAAATTCAAGTTCCATCCCATGCTGTATGCAAAACTTTAAAGTGTGCGATAATAAAGCCGGCTTTTCACCACGCACGAAACCGATACATTTTAACCCTTTCTTTTCGCAGGCATAAGCTGTGGCAGCAAGATGATTGGACCATGCCCCTCCAAACGTAATGATTGTTTTATGAGAAGATGACATCGCTTCGTCCAGGAAATAGTGAAGTTTAAAAAGTTTGTTACCCGAAATTACCGGGTGAATTTTATCAAGCCTTAATATCGATAGACTAATTTTTTTTAAATCGTAAATCTCATTATGCAAAAGATCAATTAGCGGCGATATATTTATGATATCATACAATGAAGACATTATGAATATTTATGGCATAAAATTTCTTGCTTATTTTCGCAGCAGGTATTTTTAAACTCAGCAATAAATATATTACATACAAGATGAAGCCAACTCTATTAATTCTTGCAGCAGGTATGGGAAGCCGGTATGGAGGCATCAAGCAAATGGATTCTTTCGGCCCTTCCGGCGAAACTATTATTGATTATTCAATTTACGATGCCATCCAAAGTGGCTATGGCAAAATTGTTTTTATAATAAGAGAAGATTTTTCTGAAGCATTTAAAAATACTTTTGAACCAAAGCTTAAAGGAAAAATTAAAACTGAATATGTATTCCAGGAAATGGATTCTTTTACAAATGGATTTCAGATCCCGCCTGACCGTACTAAACCATGGGGAACTGCCCACGCCGTATTATGTGCAAAAGATGCCATCAATGAGCCATTCGCAGTTATTAATGCTGATGATTTTTATGGCAGGGATGCATTTGAAAAATCAAGTAAGTTTTTAAAGGAACAAGTCAATCCCCAAACATATTGCATCATTGGCTACCAGCTTTCCAGGACTCTTTCAGAGAACGGAACCGTAAGCCGCGGTGTGTGTGAGGTAGATAATAACGGAAATTTAATAAGCATTGTTGAACGCATTAAAGTTTACAGGGAACAGGATAGAATTGTGTATGAAGAAAATGGTATTAAAAAAGAATTATCAGCTGATACACCCGTTAGCATGAATTTCTGGGGTTTTGATCCATCAATATTTGATTTTACCCGGGAATTATTTTTAAAATTTTTAAAAGAAAATGGAGAAAATATTAAATCAGAATTTTTTATTCCGATAATAGGTGATGCATTTATCGCCAATCAAAACCATCAGATTAAAGTGATAACTACTTCCGCACAATGGTTTGGAGTAACCTACCGCGAAGATGCGCCCGGAGTGCAAAAAAGTATCCAGTCACTTATAGAGAACGGAGCGTATCCAAAAAAACTTTGGGATTGATGGGTGCAGGCATCGGGCAATCGGCAGTTGACAATAGGCAATACAGGTGATCACTACTTCACTTTCACTTTTTAACACAACGCACAATGCACATCGTACATCACAAATCGCTTCAATTTCCTTTCACCATATAAACAAAATCTTCAAGCTTTTTTATTTGTTGTACACGATCAAGCCCTTTCAAAGTATTTGTTACCGGAAGCTTTATGGTATCTTTTTCTTTTACATCTTTCAGAGCGCTGTAAATATTTTTTGATTTTATGGCAAACACCACACCATCGGCATTGGTTTCTTTACTGCTTATAATGCCTATGATCTCCCCGTTTTTATTAACTACAGGCCCGCCACTGTTTCCCGGGTTAACTGATATACTTATTTGATACGAGGTTGTATCGCCAAAATATCCGGACTTAGCACTTAGATAGCCCTCTCCATATACAACTTCTTCACGCGGATACCCGAGTGTAAATATATGCTCTCCAAGCTCGGTAGAAGATTTTGTAAATGTATAGGGAAGCGCAGACAATTTCTTAAATGATGTGTCGGTAATTTTTAAAATAGCAAGGTCAGTTGTTTTGTTTACATAAACGGCATTCGCATAAAACTGTTCACCTTTCTTATTTTCAACTATAAGATTTCGGGCATCTTTTACCACATGCGCATTTGTAATAATGTATCCATTTCCATCGGCAAGAAATCCTGTAGCTCTGAAATTTGCTTCAAATTTTGCTTTGGAAGGTAGTATTTGTGCTGCGGCGGACGCGTCATTAATTTTATTTTCTATCTGGTTAATTTTATGCTCTATCTGGTGAATCTTATTATCAACCAATGGCGTAATAAGATTGACATTTTTCTTTTCAGAATACATAGAAACAATAGTGGCTGTAGAAATAGAAACGAGGCCGGCAATTGAAGCGGCCACAGCAATCGTGCGGCGGTAACGACTCCACATAAAAGAAACTTTTGCTTTGCCCTTTAATCCTTTATCTGAAATAACTCCTTCATTTACAAGTTTGCTTTCCACTTCATTGAGATTGTGTTTAAAAGTTTGTATCTCACTTATCTTTTCAAGCTCTGCAAGAAAAAAATTATGTTCAGCTGCCACCTGGTCAATTTCAGGATTATTTTTACGAAGCTCTTCTAAAAATTTTCTTTCTTCAGAACCCATCTCTCCGTTTCTGTATCTTTCAATTGCGTCAAGTAGTAAATTATCTTCCATCTTATTCTCCATATTTATATTGTGAAAAGAATATTTTTTTAAGCCTCATAAGACATTTATATTTTTGTGTTTTGGCATTATCGGCATTTGTATATTCAAACGCTTCTGCTATCTCGGGCATTGTCTTCTTTTGAATATAAAATGCTTCTAAGATCCCTTTACACGGCTCCCCGATTTTGGATAAGGCATTTTGCATTAGAGCCATTTGTGTATTTTGCTTTTCATGTGCCTCAATTTCATCTTCCACGGATACAGTTTCTTTCACCAAATCAGTAACCTGGTGATACCGGCTATCCTGTTGCAATTTTTTCATCCAGAGCCTTCTGCACACTGAATACACGTAAGTTTTGATCTGGCAGGTTAAAACAAACGAATCCAGTTTAGCCTTTTGAAACAGTATGACCATAGCTTCCTGGAAAATATCTTTTGCATCGTCAGTAGAGCCATTGTTCTTTAAAATAAACGACTGAATTGAAGGGAAATTTCCCCGGTAAATTTTTTCAATCGCAATCCTGTCGTTAGAAACAAGCGCTTCCAGTAGCTGTTTCTCCTGCTCGTATATATTCACTAGGCTGTAATTAATACTTATAATGTGGAAAAGTAACCCAAAAAAAAATTGAAAATATTTTTTTAACGATGGGTTACTTTATTCATTTTATGGAATAAACATAAAATAAATTACAAAAAACTAAATTAAAAAAAAATGAAAAAAGTATTATTTGTTCTTGCCGCTTCTGCATTCTTTGTAGCTTGTAATGATAGCTCTACAACCGAAACAGACACTATGAAAGATTCAACAATCGTTACTGATACGACTATGATGACTCCGGCGCCTTCTACTATGGACACTACAATGAGTGCTGATACATCGCACATGATGAGCGCTGATACATCAATAAAAAAATAAGTTAAATAATACTATAAATATTTTTATTTGGCAGGCAATCTAAAAGCCGTTTCTTTA
>JBDTMP010000427.1:0-15720 GCA_039934215.1 Ginsengibacter sp. | reverse complement strand
GTATAAGAAACGATTTTTTTTTAAAGTGAAGATTTAATTTTAAAAATATAGTTATGCTAATTGCAGCACGTCGAATTTTTTCATATTGATCATTTTAAAAATAATTATCATAGGGTAAAACCTGTTGAAGAGCTTTCACTTTTTATAGATTTTTTTTGGGAAACAAAATTCGATTTATTGCTTCAGCAATATCCCGCAGGCTTTTCCGATGCGTTATTTCCAAACATTGGCTACACTTATCTTATTAACCTGGGAACGCCATTCGTAATGCAGGTTGATGACGAAAAATTTGAAATGAAAACAGATGGTTTTTTGCCGAGGCATAAAGCAATTGAATGTTATCACAGTGTTGGAAACAGATTATTCGGTATTAAGTTTAAAGTGTCACCAATAATTTTTGAAAAGAAAATTAATTTTTCTGAATATAGACACTACATTTTTCCACTAACCTATTTAATGGATCAGAAGATTACTAATACTGTGAAAACTGCTTTTGATTTTGAATCAAGAGTAAATATTCTTACGCAATATTTTAAAACTATAGTTCAAAAATATTCGGAGTCTTTGCGGCCTATACAAATAGTTACCGAAATAATTGAGCATTGTAATACCGCCGGAAATTTTACAACTTCGATCAATGAATTTGCCAGGAGATATAAAATTTCAACGCGTACACTTCAGCGCTATTTTGAAAGTAATACAAGCCTAAGCAGTAAGAAGGCATTACAAATACTGAGGATCAGAAAAGCCACACATCATCTTGCCACATCACCGGCAGATTTTCATTTCTCATTATATGGATATTACGACCACAGTCATTTTTATAAACATTTGAAAAGTTTTTTGCAGAAAACAACTTTACAAAGCTTGCAACCACATTTAAAATTACTGGAAGGATTGCATCAGGATTAAAATAATTATCCGGCTCTCTGTCTTTCTTCTTCCGACCCTGTCGATCTTCTCCGGGCCCCCTGCACAGAAGTTTTTCCAAACCTGTATGTAAAAGTGATCGTGCCTACACGAGTCTCACGATAGGCATGCCATTTTTCGATATAATTATTGTAGGTGATAACGGCTTTTGGCAAATTGGTCCAAAAAATATCAGTGATGTTAAAACGCAATGTCCCTTTCTTTTTTAAAATAATCTTTTGTGCCCCAGCGCCTATGCCCCACTGGGGATCCAGGACCATAAAACCATATTGCCCTCCTGTATTAAGGACGCCATTTAATTCTGCACTCCATCCTTTAGTAAAACTAAATGTGTTATTTGTCCTGATATCAGCGGCAGGCTTTCCACTATTGAGAACTGTTCCGCTGAATTTTCCATTGTATTTTTGGTAATAAAGATTTCCATTATTGATCATATTCCACCACTTATTTATTTGTACCGGAACGGATATGGAAACGCCAAAATAATCAGAAGAAGAAAGATTAATCGGGATCTGAACCGTAACATTTTCAGGAGAAGGAATATTAGGAAATACTTCTTTAAATCTTGCCAGCGTAATATTCTGATCATCTTTTGTATGACTATAATTTACCGAAAAGCTCAGGCTCTTTACAGTATAGCTTAACTCATAAGACCACGTGAGTTGTGGGAGAAGGCCTGTGTTTCCGGTTGCATAAGTGGAAACATCAATTAAAAATAAGAAGGGATTTAACTGCGAATAACCGGGCCTGTCAATACGCCTGCTTACGGACAAACCGAGTGTTTGTTCCTCTTGAATTTTATAATTAAAAAACGCGCTGGGAAATAATTGAAAATAAGAAGAATCAAATTTTACATTACCAATTTTCTGATCCGTGCGAATGTCAGTTTGTTCTCCTCTTACTCCAAACTGGAAATTAATTTTTTTCAGTTCTTTACTAAAATTCAGGTAGACTGCATTGTTATTTTCATGATAAAGAAAATGGTTTGTTTTGTTCACATCATTTTGCGGAATGCCGGAGCTTACATCAAAAAATTTAGCATCATTATCCGAAGAAACAAAACTTGTTTTAAATCCCGCTTCCCATTTGGCACCCTTTTTTAATGGATTTACATAATCAATCTTAGCAGTTTTAAAATTCAGCTTTCCTTTTTGATCGCCATCTAAAATGTAATCGGGTTGCAAAGTTGAGCCATCCAATTTATAATAGCTCGTGGCATTGACTGTAAGCGAAGTTGAATTGTAAAAACCATAATCAATATCTGCTGTTATTTCCTTTCCTGTACTGTCAAAACTGTGTTTGAAATTGACATTGGCAACTACATTATTTGCATGATCATTGTTGGTTGCATTGGCTTTAAAAGTGTTAGACTTAATTTTTTGCGGATCAATTACAATAGAAACATTATCATTAAAACGCCGGTAACGATTGAAATTGGCATTCACAACAAAACCGATTATTGTTTTCTTATCAAGAAAAAAATCTGCGCCAAAACGTGTTGTATGGGAATTGAATGGCGAACGCGAATAATTATCTTTCAGGTCTCCGCCGTTATAAATGCCATTGTCAAAAAAACTTCTGTCAAGTAAAAGATGATTTAATCCTACGCGATAAGCATAATTATAATTGCCGAAAAGATTTACTTTTTTATTGCGGTAATTTAATGTGGCACCTCCGTTGGCTTTGGAATAAATGCCCTGGCCATATCCCGCAGTAACAGTTCCGTTAGCGCCAAGCCGCTGATCTTTTTTCATACGAATATCAATAATGCCGGCATTGCCCGCAGCATCATATTTAGCGGATGGATTGGTAATAATATCAAGCCTTTCAATAGCTGACGAAGGCAGCCCTTTTAAATAACTGGCAAGATCACTGCCAGACATTGCGGTAGGTTTTCCGTCTATCATTATGATAACACCTTGTTTTCCCCGCAGGCTTATTACATCGTTTTGATCAATATTCACGCCTGGCGAACGCTCCAAAACTTCCATAGCCGAACTTCCTGCATTGATGATGCTGTTGTCTACATTTACAACTATGCGGTCGGAGAGTTTTTGTATAAATGGTTTTTTCCCTTCAACAATTACTTCTTTTAGATTACCCGGCTTCGAACTTAAAACAATAGATAAAGGCAGAGGATTTGCGTTGGCATTTAAAAGCCCGAAAGGCGATGAGTATTTTGTTACTTGATTTACCGAAGAAGCCTTTATCAAATACCTGCCAAAGGGAATATTCTCAAAATCGGCAATGCCATTGCTATTGCTGATGGCAACTTTCACCAGTGATGAATCTGTATCTTTTAATAATTCAACGGTAGCATTTTCAATAGCAGATTGCGCTTCATTTTTTATGGTCACTGATATCCTTCCATCATTTACTGATTGGGCGTTACCTGTGAAAGCAGAAAAAAAAATTACTATAAAAACTGACAGTTTCATAAGGAAGATATTTATTGCAAAAAGAAAAAAAAACGAATAATTTCGTAAGGCTTATTTATCGAGCGGAAAACTAAAAACGACAGGTGGGTGAAATAAAAAAAATAGATGTCGCAATTTTACATGAAGCTGAAAGATAAGTTTGGCCAATTTATTTTTTCCGCATTTTCCTTCCCGAATCTTTTTCTTTGCAATTCATTTTTCAAAAAACATCCTATGGAAATAAGGAAATCTTTTTTTACTGCCATTTTTTTTCTTTCATTCTTTCTTTCCTTTTCGCAGGGGCAACCTAAAGTGACCTCAGTCTATAATCCACAGGAAACATTTGCGCAGGACCTTTTTACAACAAACGGAAATGAATACCGGTCTGCAAATGGAGCGCCGGGAAACAAGTATTGGCAGAATCGTGCTGACTACATAATGCATGCATCAATAGATACTGTTAAGAATGAATTGACCTGTAGAGAAACAATTCAATACACCAATAACAGCCCGGATTTTTTGCAATCTCTTTGGCTGCAACTTGATCAAAATACTTATCGTGAAGATGCAAGATCAAATTTTTATACATCTTTCGGGGCAAGCGGCCACACAAACGGCTACCAGTTTGAATCTGTGAATGTTGAGCTAAAAGGTAAAATCATAAAAGCTGATTATATAATTAGTGATACGAGAATGCAAATTCGTTTACCGCAACAATTGTCATCAAAAGAGAAAATCAAAATCAAAATAAAATATCATTATGAAATTCCAGGGGCGGAATTCGGCAACCGCACTGATTATTTTTCAACAAAAAATGGAAAGATTTATGAAATAGCGCAATGGTATCCGCGCATGTGTGTGTATGATAATCTTCATGGATGGAATACTTTACCATTCCTTGGCAGCGGAGAATTTTATTGTGAGTATGGCGATTTTGATTACACTATAACCGTACCATCAGGTATGATCGTCGCTGGAAGTGGTGAATTGCAAAATGAAAAAGAAGTGCTTTTGCCTCAACAGTTGCACCGGCTTGCGGCAGCAAGAAAAAGCGATAAAACGGTAATGATCCGTTTGGCAAATGAAGTAAACGAAGAACAAAATCAATCTCCGGGTGCCGCATTAAGAACATGGCATTTTAAAATGTATAATACCCGCGATGTGGCATTTGGTGCATCAAAAGCATATATGTGGGATGCGGCGAAAGTGAACTTGCCTGATAACACAAATTGTTTGGCCATGTCAGTTTATCCGGTTGAGGTCACCGGCGAAAACGCATGGAGCAGGGCAACCGAATATCTAAAAAAATCTATAGAATATTTTTCAAAAAAATGGTTCGTTTATCCGTGGCCGGTAGCCGTAAATGAAGCCGGCATGGCCGGTGGTATGGAATACCCCGGAATAGTATTTGACGGCATTAACGATAAAGCTGGCGAGCTATATTCGGTAACCGCTCACGAGATCGGGCATAACTGGTTCCCGATGATTGTTGGCAGCAATGAAAGACGATTTGCCTTTATGGATGAGGGCTTCAATACTTTCATTGATGTATATGCATCCGATAGTTTTAATAATGGTGAGTATGCACCGAAGCGTGATGGTGAATATGCGCCGGGAAAAGGAAATCCATCAGATGAAATTATTCCTTTATTGCAGGATGAAAATGCGCCAACAATGATGATGGGAGCCGATTTGGTTACCGAAAAATACCGTCATCCGCTGGCATATTTCAAGCCGGCTCTTGGATTGGTTTTATTGAGAGAAGCAATATTAGGTCATGACAGGTTTGACTATTCTTTTAAAAAATATATAGAGCGTTGGGCATACAAGCATCCTGCACCGGAAGACTTTTTCAGGACAATGAATAATGAATCGGGGGAAGATCTTACCTGGTTTTGGAGGGAATGGTTTTATAATAACTGGCAGCTTGATCTTGCAGTGCAATCAGTTTCTTATAAAAATAATGATTATAAAAATGGTGTAGAAATTACAATTGCTAATCTGCAAAAGATGGCGATGCCCCTAACACTGCAAATTGTTTTAAAAAATGGTGTCAAACAGGAAATTAGATTGCCGGTAGAAACCTGGATGCAAAGTACCTCTCATACCATTTATGTGCCAACGACGCAGCCACTGCAATCGGTAATTATTGATCCAAAAGAGTTGCTTCCTGATAGCAACAGGAGAAATAATGTATGGAAGGAATAATAATTCTCAAAGGATAGAATAATTAGGTTACTCAATTAATAAAACCCTATTGTTTCGTCACCCAAACCGAAACACTTCCTGCGGGTGCAAAAAATTCTGCCCAGCCATTTTCATCGATTACAATTTCAGCAGGATGATTTTCTAACATGTCAACAAACGTTTTTCCCTTGTACCATATTCCTATTTCCATGGTTTTATTTCCATTATCGCCGTTGGATATTACAACTGCACAACCGCTGTGATAGCCATCTCCTTCTCTCGTCCAGCCGATACAGTTAGCATGATCAAAATAATCTCTTTGCAATCCATAAGCATGGTCTTTGCGTGCCTGCATAAGCTTATCTATTTTTGGAACACCCGGCATCCATATTTCGTGTTCTTGTCCATCTTTTCCATAATCTTTATAATTAGCCCCGAAAAGATCGGGATAAAAAACGCACGGGTAGCCCTCATCACGCAAGAGAATTAAAGCATAAGCTATTGGCTTGAACCATGGATCAACAGGCGCCTCCAGCGCCTGCAAGGGTTGTGTGTCATGATTGCTTACCACAGTTACCGCTTTTTCGGGCATTACATTTACAAGTGTATCATGAAAAATGGTGGTGAGGTCGTAGTTATTTCCGGCTTTGGAAGCCTGATGTAGATGGTGGTGAAGAGATGAATCAAACAAACTCATATTACCACCGGTTGCTTCAATATATTTTAGCAAAAGATCCAGGTGACCGGGAGCCCAATATTCTCCGACTGCAAATATTTCCTTGTTAGTATTTATGCGAAGCCGGTGAAGCCATTCTGCATAGAAGAAGGGAGAGATATGTTTTACAGCGTCAAGCCGCACTCCATCAAAATTTGCCTGTTCCCAATACCATTTGCCCCATCGATTTAGTTCTTCACGTACGAAATCATTTCGAAAATCAATGTCATTATACATTAGGTAATCATAGTTCCCTTTTTCATTATCGATCATTTCCTGCCAACTGCTTTTAAACTTTTTTACAATTCTAAAAATTCCATCTTCATGAAGATCATGGGCATAGTCTACTCCCGTGAAGCACATAAAGTCCCAAATAAATTCAGAATATTTTTTTTGCCTGCCAGGAAAAGTAAATTTTGTAAATGCATCTATGTCGAATGGCTCTGAAATATCTTCATTGCGATTATCAGGATTTACTTTTACCACTTTTATCCTTTCTATTTCATCGCCTCCGGCTTTATGATTAAGCACTATGTCAACCATTACCTGCATTCCATTTCCTCTTATCGCTTTTAATGCTTCAAGATATTCATCCCTTGTTCCATATTTGGTTCTCACTGTTCCTTTCTGGTCAAATTCTCCCAGGTCGTACAGATCATAAACATCGTATCCGGTGCTGTAACCGCCATTTGCAGCCTTAAAAGCCGGAGGTAGCCATATTGCGGTAAAGCCCAGCCCTGCAAGTCTTGGCGCATCTTCCTTTATCTGTTTCCATAAATTCCCATCCCCCGGTGTATACCAGTGGAAATATTGCAACATTGTTCCCTTTAACATGTGTTAATAAGTGCTTTGGTTAATAATGTGTACGTAAAACCCCTATTGTAATTACAATACAAAATTGAATCCTAATTTGTTTTCAGGTATAAATTTCATGCTGGCTGGAAGAATTGTGAATATTAAAATGAAGTAGTGCTGTAATAAAGGTATTAACAGGAAAAAATTTTTTTATAAAAATTTTTTAGTTTTTGATTCTCTTTCCGGAAATAATTTTCTATGCTTGTACATGTATTTTTAATAAAATATTTGTATGCTATTAACAAAGGAACCCACGCTGAAAAATAATTACCGGATTGAATCAATAGATATATTGCGTGGGATCGTGATGGTAATTATGGCGCTCGATCATGTAAGAGATTTTTTTCATGCCGACTCATTAATAGGCCATGACCCGCTTGATTTCAATACGACGTGGCCTTTCTTATTTTTTACAAGATGGATCACGCATTACTGCGCACCAGTGTTTGTTTTTTTGTCGGGCACTTCTGTTTTTTTATATTCTCAAAGAAGAAGGACTAAGAAACAGGTAGCCTTTTTTTTATTTACAAGAGGGCTTTGGCTTATGCTTGCAGAAATTTTAATCGTCAACTTTTTCTGGGAATTTAATTTCGGATATTTCCTGATGCTGCAGGTAATATGGGCGATAGGCCTCTCGATGGTAGTACTGGCGCTATTACAATTTTTGCCCTATAAAATTTTATTGGTAATGGGATTTGCAATTGTATTCGGGCATAATTTATTGGATGGTATAAGAATAGAACAGCCCTTTATCGCATCACTTGGGTGGTCAATTGTTCACGTACCGCATCCTTATCAAATACCACCGCACCTGTTTTTATTTGTAGCATATCCTTTTCTTCCCTGGCTGGGCCTTATGATAATTGGATATGGCCTTGGCAGATTGTATAAGAAGGAAATGGAACCTCACTATAGGAGGAATTTTTTATTGATAGCAGGTATTATCGCAGTCTGCCTGTTTATAGTTTTAAGATTTATAAACTATTACGGCGATGCACAAATGTGGAAACCGCAAAGGACAGCGCTTTTCACGCTTTTTGATTTTGTAAATACAACAAAATATCCGCCTTCATTACTTTATATGTTAATGACGATAGGGCCTGCGCTTATCATCCTTTCCGTTACTGAAAAAGCGTCTAACTGGTTCAGCCGTTTTGTTATCATTTACGGTAAAGTCCCTTTTTTCTATTACCTGCTGCATGTGTTGCTGATACATATCGTGGCTATTATCTTTTATTTGGTATCCGGGCGGGGAACCGGTGCTGTTAATTTTCCAGGTGCCGAAAATGCACCTGCCGATTCCGGATATTCTCTCTGGGTAGTTTACCTCGTATGGGTCGGCGTTATTTTAATTTTATATTTTCCATGCAAATGGTATGGCAGGTACAAAGCTGATCATCCTGAAAAAAAATGGCTTAGTTATTTGTAAAAGATTTTTCAACAGGGTTTTTCTCGTCGCCTTTGTTTAGGCTTACATTCGCATAGCCAAAAGCATGATACATTTTTTCGCGGTCAAATTCTTTCTCATTATTGGCGAGAAAAATTGCTGCTACACCATTGCCAATAAAATTGGTTATCGCTCTTGCTTCACTCATAAACCTGTCAACTCCCAGCAATAAAGCGAGGCCTTCAACAGGAATAACTTTTATGGCGGTTAACGTAGAAGCCAATACCACAAAGCCGCTACCCGTAACGCCTGCCGCGCCTTTTGATGTTATAAATAAAATTCCAATGATGGTAAGTTCCTGGCTAATGGTTAAATGCACATTATAAACCTGCGCCAAAAAAAGTGTAGCCATAGAAAGATAAATGGTGGTGCCATCAAGATTAAAAGAGTAGCCTGCCGGAACAACCAACCCAACTACTGATTTGGAACAGCCCATATTTTCTAATTTTTCCATCAGCGATGGCAACGCAGCTTCAGATGATGAGGTGCCAAAAACAATAAGCAATTCTTCTTTGATATATTTTAGAAAATGCAGCAGATTTATTTTATAATAATTGAGAATAAAGCGAAGAATAATAAAAATGAACAGCGCCATTGTAATGTAGATCGTAAGCATCAACTGACCGAGAGGCAGCAGCGTATGCAAGCCGTATTTGCCAATGGTATAAGCCATGCCGCCAAATGCACCAATAGGTGCAAGCCTCATTACAAAATGCAGCGCCCTGAAAACATATTTGGAAATAACAGATAAAGGCTGAATTATTTTTTGCCTGTCTTCATATTTGCTTAAAAATATTCCAAAGAAAATCGCAATTATTAAAACCTGGATCGTGATGTTATCTTTTAAAAAATGCCACCAGCTGAAGCTTTGTGCCTGGCTTGTATATTGAGAGATATCTCCGCTTTGTACCGCGTTGGTAACTACGCCACTTCCCGGCCTGATGATATTAACTACTATCACCCCGATAATTAAGGCGAACGTTGTTACGATCTCAAAATAAATAATTGCCTTGCCTCCTACCTTCCCTACTTTTTTTAAACTGTTCATGCCACTTATGCCAAGCGTAATCGTTAAAAAAATGATCGGGTATATAAATATCTTTACGATTTCGATAAACCAAGTTCCAAATGGCTGCATTTTTACAGCGATTCCTGGTGCAAGATATCCAAGAATTGCACCGGCGGCAATTGCTGTTAATACCCAGAAAGTAAGATTTGTAAATAATTTTTTCATTAAGAAATGTTCCGGCAAATAAGTAAATATCACTCAAAAGATAAAATACATTTTCTATTTATTTCCCCTTAATACTTATGGGAAATATTTTGCCATCCTCCAGTAAAAATTTTTTCTAAAAAAGACAATGTATTTTTAATGCTGAAGAAAAATAAAATAGCGTGGGGATATTGCAGAGGTTCTTTTCACAAGCTCATCATCTCCTTAAACTTAACGGCCTGCCTGCGGCTTACTTCAATTTTTTCGCCGCCAATTAAGTCGAGTAAAAGACCGCCATTAAAATAAGGTTCTATTTTATCAATCATGCGCAGATTAATGATGTGTTTCCTGTTTGCCCTGAAAAAAACTTTATCATCGAGACGTTCTTCCAAAGCATTGAGCGATTTTAAAATAAGAGGCTTATTGGTTCCAAAAAAAACTTTTGCATAATTACCTACACTTTCAAAAAGACGAACATCGGATAATTTTACAAACCAGCATCTTTCCCCATCTTTTACAAACACCTGGTCTGTTTCATGGAGCAAGCCGCGGTTGTTGTAGGATAGTAATTCTTCCTCATCTTTCTGTCTCACTTTTAATAACGCGTCAGCAAGCCTTTTAGGCTCTACCGGTTTCATTAAATAATCCAGCGCATTTACTTCAAATGCTTTTAAGGCATATTCATCGTAGGCCGTTACAAAAATCACATGGGGGGCTTTGTCGAGATGAGTGAGCATATCAAAGCCGGTTTTTCCCGGCATCTGTATATCAAGAAAAACCAGGTCAGGATTAAGGCTTTCAATTTTTTCGATTCCTTCATTAGCATTTGCCGCTTCACCGATCACTTCTACCTCGGGAAATTCCTGCAATAATTTTTTCAGCTCATTCCGCGCAAGGCGTTCATCATCTATAATGATTGCTTTTTGCATAACATCCAATTTTTTTATGAATTAAGAAAGATCATTTCAATAAACAAATTATTGATTTGCCTTTGAATGATCAATTTAGTTTTATAATTCAATAAGTAACAGGCATACTTATTTTTGCTTCCACTTTATTTCCATTAATATTTTGTATCTGGAAATCAGAATTCGTTTTATATAGAAATTTGAGCCTGTCACGGGTGCTTTTAAGACCAAATCCTTCATCAAATGATACCTGTTCCAGTAAACCGGAGTTTTGTACTACCAGTTCGAAATGATCATTTACAAACCGCGATATCACTCTCACTGTTCCACCATCAATTTTTTTACTGATGCCATGCTTAATTGCATTTTCAACCAATGTTTGCAACATCATTGGCGGCACGGGCTGCTCAAGGGTATCTTCATCAATATCCATTTCAATTTTTAATCTTTCTTCAAATCGCATTTGCTCCAGTGCAAGATAATCCCTTACAATATCAAGTTCTTTATGTAAGGGTACTGTTTCCATTTTTTCTACCTGCATACTGCTTCTTAATATATTCGAAAGTTCGGTAATTGCAGACCTGGCACGTTGCGGATTTTCATCAACCAAAGCCCTGATGCTATTTAAAGAATTAAAAATAAAATGCGGATTGATATGAGATTTAATCGTGTTAAGTTCCAGTTCTTTTACTGTTTTTTCAAGATTCAATTTATCGAGTTCATCTTTACGGTTACGCTCCAGGTAGTGCCAAACCATGTAAAGCAAAAGCCACAATGCTATCAGAATAAAAGTGAAAATTATGTTCCACCAAAAACTTCCTTTTCTTTGTTCTTCGTATTGCCAGGTGCCCCTATTGTCCCTGTACCAGCCGGTGCTTTTTTTTATACTCTGAACTGCAACATAATTGTCAGCATCCCCGGGTTCATTTTTATCTGCCAAAAAATATTGGGTACCAGCAATACCAAGCTGCTCTTCTTTTGCAATAGCCAGTTTAAGCCCTTCTTTTTTTTCATATTCAACCAAAGACGTTCCTGTAACGATGGCCGTTGATCTTGCACCATAGTAACTTAAAAGGCCGGTAAATATAACACCTGCAATAAAAAGAAAAATCACTTTATTAGACGAAAGTCTTATCCAGTTTATTTTTTTCAAAACAAACCGCAGGAAATGTGTTGCAGCTATGAACCAGACGAATTCAACAAATAAAGATGTAAAAAAAAGAAATTTTTTCTCCGGTGTTTTAAGATACATATCTGCAGCAAACAAATAAACAGTGACGATACTGAGCATGGTCCATCCACCCCAGCCTAAAACCTGGCACATCCAATAACGTAGAGTTGTCTTCCGCATAAGTAAAACTACTGTGAATTTAATAGTATTTTCAAAGACTTTTGATTAATGGCGAAATTGGATTGGTGAGAGGTTAAAGGTTTTTTGGCCTTAATAAGCTTTTAAGAATTAAAATATTATTTCATTTTTTTAAAAATTTATTATATAAAACGCCGCGCCTCTTTTTTTGCGGAATGCATTTTGGAGCTATCCGTGTAAAAGGAAGAATTTTTAAGGCCAAAAAAGTAGTGTTCTAATTAGTTTGACATTACATTTTTTTTATAGTCTTATACAACTAACGGAGCCATATTTATACTGAAATCTTTTGTATTTTGTGTAAATAAATACTGTTTAAAATGGTAAACATTTCAGGAACCAATGTAACCATCATGGTAAAAGATATCGATACATCCATAAAATTTTACGAAAGCATAGGCCTCACCGTACAAAACCGCTGGGAAAACCATTATGCAATGATAGGGACCACAGGAATAACGATTGGAATACACCCGGCAGGTGATAAGACGAATCTTAATTCAGGAAGTGTTTCTATTGGTTTTATGCTGGATAAAATTGAAGAAGCTAAAAATTTGCTTGAGAAGAATAATATCGCATATAAAAATGAGGATGACGGAAAGTCGGGCATATATGTGCATTTTAAAGATCCCGACGGAACAGTTTTATATTTCGTTGAGCCAAAATGGTACTAAAATTTAAATGAACTTCAATTGGTATGCTGGAACCGAAGCATGATGTAGCAAAGATGAACTTCCAGGTGGAGAGGTTTATTACTTTCAGTGATGGAGTTTTTGCAATCGTAATTACAATTATGGTTTTTGATTTGAAAGTTCCTGAAATAAAAAGCCCTTTTATTCCCTCAGACCATTTATTATGGGGGAAACTAACTGAAATGGGATTAAAGTTTTTCGGATTTCTGATCAGTTTTGGCATCGTTGGTCATTATTGGTCAGTACACCATCGTATTTATGGCTATGCATTAAAATATACCACCGCGCTTTTATGGATCAATTTAGGTTTTCTATTAACTGTGGCTCTATTGCCTTTTAGCTCAGGCCTTCTGGGAGATTACAGTTCTCATTTTAATATGCACCTTCCTTATGGCGTGTACGTTTTAAATATATGCCTTGTTGCGCTTATGAATACCTGGATGTGGATATATATAAGTAATCCTAAAAGAAACCTCCTTACCCGAAAAATTTCATTGGCAAGAATTAAATTGGGTGTGTATCGCAGCCTCGTTATCCCAATTATATTTCTTTTTTCATTTCTTGCCTCTTTAATTTTTCCCATTCTTTCCCGGTTTATGTTGCTGCTTATACCGGGCATACTTCTTTGGGGAATGGGCGGCCTTGAAAGAAAAGCTGACCGCGATGAAATAATAGAATTGAAAAACAAGACTGAAACCGAAAAAATCAGGGAAGATGAAAATAAGGAATTGATATAACTTAAATTGAAAATGCAATTATACTCTTCAAAAAAAATAATAAACTATGCCTACAGAACAATATCATGAACCAGTCAGCGAGCTAAGCCAGCAAACAAGAACCTTTGCAAGAATGATCCAATCTTTAATTGAAGAAGCCGATGCTATTAACTGGTACGAGCAAAGAATAAGTGTTGAAAAAGACAAAGACGCGAAAGCAATTATGGTGAATGCTCAAAAAGAGGAATTCAAACATTTTAGTATGGATCTTGAATTTTTATTGCGACAAAAAGAAGACTGGCAAACGATGGTAAAAAATGTTGTTTTAAAACCAGGCGATATTGTAAAAAATGCTGAAAAAGCAGAAGATAAAGTATAATCAATCTCAAATGCTTCTTTCATAGTATATAATTATTGATAACATTAACAGCCCTATCCTTTTTTAATGTAAGGGGATAATAATTTTTAAGTTGCTGCGTTTAAAATCATGTATCCGTAACCTTACAAAACCTACTTACTATGATCGTCAAAGAAATCGTTTGTGAACTTCTCATTGCAACACACATTTTACTTTATATTCAATCAAGATTAGAGAGGATTAAAGCCGGTGAATAAAGAAATTGATTTGCTCATATCAATCCTGTTCCTTTTTTCAAACAAGTAACCCCGCATCATTTGCGACCATTTTTATATAAATTGAGGTTTAAATTATTTATGTAAATAATGGGAGCGGCATCTTCAAAGAGCAAGGCACATCTGTTACAGAAACTTAAGGCGATTATTCCCGATGCTTTCTATAATGGAAAACTTGATGTAGAACAATTGAAGATTTTGCTGGGTAGTGATTTATTTCGTGAAGATGAATGCTTTGAACTTACCTGGCCGGGAAAGAATGCAGCCTATCAATTAATTAACACCCTTCCCGCCACTTCACTTATTCCCTGTCCGCGGGAATCCATAAACTGGGATGCTACAGAAAACGTTTTTATTGAGGGCGAAAATCTTGATGCGCTTAAATTACTTAACGAAAAATATTCAGGTAAAATAAAAACGATCTATATCGATCCGCCATATAATACCGGCAACAATAGTTTTACTTATGGCGATAAATTTTCTGTAACTCCACGGGAATATCACAGCCGGAATGATGGCAGCAGAAATAAACAAAAGATGGACATCGCCGGAGCCCCGGTCCCCGAAAATAAAGACAATGGGCATTTTCATGCAAACTGGCTTTCAATGATGCACCCAAGACTTATTCTTGCACACAGGCTGCTCCGGGATGATGGATTAATTTTCGTGAGCATTGATGATAATGAAATCGCCAACCTCAAAATAATAATGGATGAAACATTTGGCGCTGATAATTATGTAGATATTTTTTGCTGGGCGAAATCAGAAACACCCGCTAATCTTTCTAAAAAAAGCAAGAAGGTGATTGAATATATTTTATGCTATCAGAAAAGTAAAACTTCGGAAAAATTTAAAGGCATCAGGAAAAAAAGTATTAGTTCAAATGGGCTTCTTAATCAATCCAACAAACTAAATACGCTTGTTTTCCCGGCAAATATTGTAAGAACAAATATTACGAATCAAAAAATAAAAAAAGGGATTTACGGAACCGATAAATACCATATTGAATTGCTGGAAAATACCGAAGTGAAAAATGGATTATTTATTTTACCCGTTTCTTTAAAGGCAAAATTCAAGTGGACGCAGCCAAAGTTGAATATGGAAATCAGTAAAGGAACGATCATTAATATCCCTACAATCCGTTTTAGTCCCTCTTACGAACGGCTTGAGTATGATGCCGAGGTTCCCCCCAATCTTATAAATTCCAAAGTGGGTGTGGCGACTAATGAAACGGCAGGAAGTGATCTCGCAATTCTTTTTGGCGCAAAGGTTTTTGATTTCCCCAAGCCTCCTTCCCTTATAAAATATTTAATAGGATTTTCTGATGATCCCGATGGAATTATCCTTGATTTCTTTGCCGGCTCAGGTTCTACCGCACAGGCGGTATTGGAAATGAATGTAAAAGATAATGGCAACAGAAAATTTATTTGCGTGCAGCTCGATGAAAAAACACCGTCAAAATCTATTGCAAGAAAGCACGGATTTGATACGATTTCCGAGATCACAAAAAAAAGAATTGACCTGGTTCTAAAAAAAATCAGCGCATCGGCAACATATTCTAAAATCACCGATAAGTTAAAACCAGGATATAAATATTATAGAATAATCAGTGAAGAAACTTTTAAAAGAATATAATGTAGT
>JBDTMP010000426.1:0-4466 GCA_039934215.1 Ginsengibacter sp. | reverse complement strand
TTTTTAAGAAGGCGGTATCCTTCTGCGATTCTGTTATTTAATTCTTCTATTTTTTTTGCATCATAATTTACGCCATTATTGATGTGCTCTATTTCACCGGCGATATCCTGCAATTCTATCTGCGCCGAATGTATCCTCGTTGTTAATGCTTCTAAAGCGGGATGAAAATCATGCAGACTTTGCAATTTATTACTTATCAGTTTTAATTGCTGAACGAGCGGCTGGTCGCTTTCCTGTAATTGAAAATATGATTCTGAAAGTACCAATTTTATATTTTCCGCATTGCTCATTAATTTTATTTCGCCTTCTATATTTTCTATCTCGTTTTCTGAAAAATCAAATTCCTCAAGTTCATCAAATAAAAATTTATTGTAATCAAATTCCCTGTTTGCCAATGCCTGTTCCTCTTTCAGGCGCTCGAGTTCTTTGGAAGCCAGGCTGTAGTTTTTGTATTCGCTTTTATATTGGGCAATATCTTTTGCATTACCTGCAAGCGCATCTATCACTTCCCGCTGAAAATCATTATCTCCTAATTCAAGTGTATCGAATTGCTGGTGAAGATCAACCAGCAATGATGACAATTTCTTTAACTGGAGAAGGTTTACCGGCGTATCATTAATAAAAGCTCTTGATTTTCCACCCGTAGCAATTTCCCTGCGTATTACAATTTCTTCGTCCAGGTCGAGATCGTTATCTTGTAAAAACTCCTTTATTAAAGGATGGTTCGTTTTAAAAATTCCCTCTATGTAACACTTCTTTTCTTTGTTAAGTAAAACAGACGTATCAGCTCTTTCTCCAAGGATTAGACTAAGCGCTCCCATCAAAATGCTTTTACCCGCCCCGGTTTCACCGGTAATGATATTTAAATGAGGTGAGAAATTTATCTTGACGGAATCAATTATAGCATAGTTCTGTATGTGTAATCGTTTAAGCATTTATAAAAGCAAATTACAATTTTCTACGTTGCGGATTTATTTTGATGACGCTTTTGTGCTGTTTCACAACCTTTATATTTAATTTTTTTCAAACGCATAAAAAAAGGATGCCTTTTGGCACCCTCAATCAAATGGCTAATGGAAAATTTTATTTTATTTCAACAGCGTTGTTCAACTCATCATCCACCAGGATGCGCCCGCAGTTTTCACAAACAATTATTTTTTTCCTTTGCTTAATATCGCTTTGCTTTTGAGGAGGAATTGCATTGAAACAACCACCACAGGCATCTCTTTCAACAGGTACTACTGCGAGGCCGTTACGGTAATTTTTACGTATCCTGTCATAGCTCACTAATAATCTTTCGTCAACGTGTTCTCTTGCACCTTCAGCCTGTTTCTTATAGTTTTTTTCTTCTTTATCAGTTTCGGCAATAATTTTTTCAAGCTCTCCTTTTTTTCCTTTCAGGTTTGTCTCTTTGGTAGCAACAGCTTTTTTAGCTAATTCAAGCTGCTTTCCTTTTTCGGCTATTTCTTCTGTTGCATCTTTAATATGTTTTTCCGCAAGCTTGGTTTCAAGCGTTTGCATTTCAATTTCCTTATTGATTGCTTCGAACTCACGATTGTTCTTTACATTGTCGCTTTGCTTTTCATATTTTTTAATAAGATCATGAGCATCTTTTATAAGCGTCTTTTTATCTTCTATAAACTGCTGCATGCCGTTTATTTCTTCTTCAATACGGTTTTGGCGTGCATGCAGGCCTTCTATCTCGTCTTCCAGGTCGCTTACTTCTATCGGCAATTCACCCTTTAATATCTGGATACCATCCAGCTTGCTATCTACTTTTTGCAGCTTAACAAGAGATGACAATTTTTCTTCTACAGAATAATCTTTTACTTGTGACATATATAATGTATGATTTTGTATTTTATCAAACCTTTAAACCCAATCCTTTTTTCAGATATAATAATTGACCGGATTGGTATTAATTTCTGTTTTTAGGACGGCAAAGTTAGGAAATTTTTCCTTCAAAATATCAGCTAAAAGGTCAATTGTAAATTGCTCACTTTCAAAATGACCGATGTCCGCGATGAGAATTTCTGAATCCGCATCAAAAAATTCGTGGTATTTAATGTCAGAAGTTATAAAAGCCTGCGCTTCTGAAGCTTTAGCGGCGGAAATCAAAAAACTTCCTGCTCCGCCACAAATAGCAACCTTTGAAATTTTCTTGTTGAGAAACGGAGAATGACGAACAGACTTCAATTTAAAATTGTTTTTAAGCCTGCACAGGAGCTCTTCCTCAGAAACCGCCCCAGGTAAATTTCCGGTAAGGCCACTTCCAAAATAGTTGGTTGTATTATCTAAAGAATATATGTCATAGGCTGCTTCTTCATAAGGATGCGCCGCTTTTAAAGACGCTACGATTTGCTTTTGCAAATAACCCGGGAAAATTACCTCTATCCTGGTTTCATTTTCTTCATGTCTTTTTCCAATTTCTCCAACATGGGGCTCTGCGCCATCTTCAGCTTTAAATGTTCCTGTTCCATCTATATTAAAACTGCATTCACTATATTTCCCGAGCTTTCCACCGGCTGTAAATAGTGCGTTTCTCACTTTCGCCGCACTTTCTTTAGGCGAAAATGTGACTATTTTTTTCAGCATCTTTTCCCTTGGCATAAGTATCTCAACATTTTGCAGATCTAATTTTTCAGCAATCTTATTATTTACGCCGTTTATTACATTATCAAGATTGGTATGGATCGCATAAACTGCAATATTATTTTTAATGGCAGATATAACGGTACGTTCTACATAATTAGCGCCGCTCAATTTTTTTAAACTTCTGAAAATAATGGGATGATGGGCTACAATAAGATTACATTTTTTTTTCACAGCTTCCTCAACTACTTTCTCAGTTACATCAAGGGTAGTAATTATGCCCGTGCATTCTTCCTGGCTGTCCCCGATTATTAATCCGGCATTATCATAGTCTTCCTGCAAGCTTAATGGGGCAAAATTTTCCAGGCATTCAATAACACCAATTATTTTCATTTATTTTTTTTCTAAAGATAAGTTGTTTACAAAAGTCCATTTTTTGTAATTCAATTCTTTATAAATCACTCCTCCAAAAAAGAAGTTTTAAAATATCAAATGATACTTATTTTATTGGCGATACATATGAAGTACAAGCGCTTCTGTACTTCCCCAGGGCGAAAGTTTGAGAGTGGGAAAACTTTTACTGGTAAAACGCCAGGGCCTGTTTAAAAAAGTAAATTCCTGGGGTGGGACAGGCAAGCTAATATCAAGTTTACTGTAATCATCGTTGCTGCTCCATGTGCCCATGTAAACAGTGCCACCCTTAGAAGCTTTCAAAGGGCCATGATAAAGATCGGTTTCTAAGAGAACAAATATATACCCCGCGTAATTTGCAGTAAGGTCAGTATTATTATCGGTAGCGAGGCTTACTGTAAAATTGCGGTTGAGAACGTTGGTTTCAAAATATTTTTCTAAAAGTGCATTATTGAGGCCACCACCTTTTTTACACGAAGTAAAGAATAACAAACAGCAAAGCACAATAGCTGAAATATATTTTGAAAGAACCATCTGTTATGTATTAATCCTTTTTCAAAAATAGTGAATTACAAGGAAACGTTGCGCAAGATAAAACGGAAAAGTATTAAGTATATTATCGCAAAAGCAACAGCTAATAATCAGAATAAATTTTCGAAAGCATAACTTCATTCAATAAAGACAAATATGCGTTTTTTTCGAAAGAACCTGTTGTGCATTTGCATTCTGCTATTATGTAACCATTGTTTCTCTCAAATATTTGGAGGCAATCCACCATCAATAAAATGGAAGCAAATAAATAATGATGCTTCAAAGGTGATCTTTCCTGCCGGTCTTGATTCCACCGCGGCAAGAATTAGTAATGTGATTGATTTCATAAAACGCCCTACAGAAAAAACAATTGGGACCAAATCAAAAAAAATAAAAATTGTTCTTCAAAATCAAACAATCATATCAAATGCTTATGTAAGCCTGGGTCCTTACAGGAGTGAATTTTACCTCAATCCTCCTCAAAACAGCTTTGAACTTGGAAGCCTGCCATGGCCAGACCAGCTTGCTATTCATGAATACCGGCATGTGGAGCAGTTCAATAATTTCAATGTTGGATTGTCTCATCTACTTCGTTCTTTGTTTGGAGAAGAAGGGCAGGCGCTTGCAAATAACGCTGCCATCCCCAACTGGTTTTTTGAAGGCGATGCTGTGTATAATGAAACAAATCTAAGCAAACAGGGACGTGGTGGCTTACCTTCTTTTTACAATGGTTTTCTTTCCATTTGGAAAGGAGGAAAACACTACAGTTGGATGAAGCTTAGGAATGGCTCTTACAAAGATTTTGTACCCGACCATTATGCACTAGGCTTTCTTCTTGTAGCTTATGGCAGGGAAAAATATGGTGCGGCGTTTTGGGAAAAAGTCACACAGGATGCCGCTGCATATAAAGGGCTTTTCTATCCGATGCAAAG
>JBDTMP010000425.1:0-3357 GCA_039934215.1 Ginsengibacter sp. | reverse complement strand
GAACGGAATAATGAACGGGATCACATAGGGAGATTACTGCTTAATATTACATGGGATGAATGGAGTAGAGGTAATTAATAAAACCGGGCTGGCGACCTGGCGGATAAAAGTTTATCGCCGGTAACAGAGGTTTAAAGGGCAAATAAAGGCATAAAAGAGGAAAGATCAAAATTATCTATGAAAATAAATTATAAATGAGTTAACAAGCAAAAGCAAGCCGTGTGCTACATTTACATTTTTTAAAAATAATACCTTGAATAAAATATTTTTATTGTTACTAATCCCGGCATTTTTTTCCTGCAATAATAATCCTTCCCCTGATATCGATAATACTTTACCGGTTCCCACATCAAATAATCTTCCGGCGCCCCAGCCTATAACGTTTTCAGTAGAAAATATTTACCCGCATGATATGCATGCTTTTACGCAGGGCCTGGAATTTCATAATGGCAAACTCTATGAAGGTACTGGCGAACCAAAGGAATCGAGGCTTCGGATTGTTGATATAAAAACGGGCAAGGCGGAAAAGGAATACCTCATTCCCGACCCATCCATTTTCGGCGAAGGCATTACAATATTTAAGAATAAAATTTACCAGCTTACATGGCAAAATCATAAAATCTTCGTGTACAATCTTAATGATATTTCGCATCCCATTGATACTTACAATTGGAGTGTTGAAGGCTGGGGAATTACGCACGATGATAATAATCTCATAATAAGTGATGGCTCATCCAAATTATATTTTGTACAGCCGGACGATGCAAAAAAAGAAATGAAAACCATTAAGGTTATAACGGTTGCGGATAATCGCGGAGAACTTGACAGCCTGAATGAACTGGAATATATAAAGGGATATATATATGCAAACAGGTGGTACACCAATGAGATTTTAAAAATAGATACTGCCAACGGACATGCTGCTGGCATCATGAATTTTACGGGTTTGCTGAAGCAATATGCCCCTGATACACCCGTTGGTGATGAAGCGGTTTTGAACGGAATAGCTTATGACAGCGCTACAAATAAATTATACATAACAGGTAAGAACTGGCCAAAAACTTTTGAGATAAAGTTGAATGATTAGAACCAAATAATCATTCTGGAGATTGGATTGAAGCCACATATATCACAGAACTGCATTCATCAACATTCGCTATCGCCCTGGTATTTGAGATCATACCGTTAAAAAAAGCCCGGAGTGTATTTGGTTTTTCCGTTTTGTATTTTTCGCTTAGCATGCTTACATAAAAGCTATCATACCACATAGGCTTTTTAGAAATAATACCAAGGCCATGTAGCGATAATAATTCCCTCATTGATTTGGGAGAAAAATGATACAGATGTCGGGGAACATCATAGGCTGCCCAAAACTCTTTATAAATTTCTTCATCATAACTTGTATGATTGGGCACAGCGATAAAAAGCTTTCCATGGGGCTTTAATAAATTCTTTATCTGATTTATATACGCATGAAGGTCATGTACGTGCTCAAGGACATGCCACATAGTAATTGCATCAAAATTTTTATGAGGCAGTGAAAAAAGTTTTTCCGGAGATGCAAATTGCAAGCCATATAACTCCAGCGCTTTTTTTCTTGCATTATCATCTGGCTCAAGCCCTGTTACTTTCCAGTTTGCTTTTTCCATTGTATTTAAAAAAGCGCCTGTGCCGCATCCAATATCCAGTATATTTCCCTTTCTTATTCCCGTACTTCTCTCAATAAGATTTTTCTTTTGCCGCAATGTATGTTTTCGTACGTAGTGGTATATTTTATTAATAAAGCCCTTACTGGTGTCGCTGTGCGAAATATAATTTTCTGATCGATAGTATGGCCCTATTTCATCTTGCTCGGGAATATTTTGTGTAAAACGGAGAGTGCAATGTTTGCATTCCCAAATTTCAAAATTCTCCAGGGAAACCGTATAATCTTTTGCAGAAATTACAGGCAGAATATTTTTGCTTCCGCAAACGGGGCAGGAATCGTATAGAATCATTGGGTTTAACCTTCGTGCAAAGAAAATATAAAATCACCAATTAAGTTATCGTTGCTGTCACTCCGCCCGATTTTGGTTTTTATTTATGTTTATTTTGATTGAATTTTACCGCTTCATGAATTTTACAACTATAAAATATCAATTAAAACGTATTGGATATTTTATCCCATTCAATGTTCACTTTATACTTTTAGTAATTGCATTACTGTGGGCAGCGAGGTGGTTGATACAAAATAATGCCCTTCCTGAAACTGCGCGTACAGCGATTATAAACCTGTTTATTTCCGTTACATCGTGGTTTGCTTTATCTATTCTTTTCGTTTCATTTCTCACGGCGTTTCTTCCATGGATATTTTTTTCAATTAATAAAAAATATCAAAAAAGCAGCGTAAAGATAAAAGTAGGAGAGAATGAAAATAAATTTACGATCACCCGCCCCGTAGCTATCAACATTGATAATATTATCAGGCCTTTATTTGGCTACATACGATTGCGTCTTTTTTACGATGGGCAAAATATTTCTCCAAAATTTTCTATGGTATCTTCCGGGTCAAAAAAATATTTTTTTTCAAAAAAAATATCGGGAATATTCAACTGGCCGGTAAGGCATATAAAGGAATATGATATCAATGCAGCCATTATTTATTTTGAAGATTTCTTCCAGTTCTTTTCATTCTCCGCACAACATTCCACAAACGGTAATTTTTTTACCCCACCACCACGTGTAGTAACAAATGAGTTGATGGTTCAGCCAAAAAAAACTGAAGAAACCAATAACAGGATTGAAGAAATAAGAAAGGTAGAAGGCGAATTTTTGAATTATAAAAATTTTGAAAATAATGATGATGTAAGAAGAATCGTCTGGAAAATTTATGCAAAAAATAAGGAGTTAGTCGTTCGGATACCTGAGACCAACGATCCTTATGCTTCACACATTTATTTCTATGCCTCGTTTTATAATGCACTCAGTAATGATTTGTATGAAGAATTTAATTCGTTGTTTCTAAATTATTTTAAAACAATAACCTGGAACAGCTATGAACAATTGAGTCGCCAAAAGGTACTCTTACAGTTCGTTCCGGACCAGCCAACAAAAACATATTATGCTGATGATCCTGTACAAAAAGTAAAATATTTTATAAGCACCGCAGCGTGGCAAAAGCAAAATGATCTCGTCAAATATTTTGATAAGAGAAACGCTTCGGTGCTTTGCATTTCATCTTTTAGTAATGTTGGGGCTGTGCAGGAAATTATTGAAAAAACAGGCAAAGGCCTCGCTATTGTTTTTGTAGAGTTAACCAATAGTTTTGAAAAAATAAAGATCACTACCTGGCTGCAATGGCTTTTTATAAAACCAGAA
>JBDTMP010000424.1:0-5068 GCA_039934215.1 Ginsengibacter sp. | reverse complement strand
TTGGAAACCCCCATTTCTTTTTGCAACAGGTGTTTATCCTTTTTTAATGAAGCAACAATATGTTCTTTCGTGATGCGCATGGCAAAAACAAATTTACTCAATATTCACTTCCCGTAAATCTTCAACATAGCTTTCAAATCTTCAATTGTATTTATTTCATCTACAGTTTTATCTTTTCTCCACCGGCTCATCCTTGGGAAGCGCAATGCTACACCGCTTTTATGGCGATTGCTTGCTGCAATGCCTTCAAATGCAATCTCAAAAACCAACTCGGGTTTTACAGTTCGTACCGGCCCGAATTTTTCGATTGAATTTCTTTTTACAAAATTATCTATCTGAGCAAATTCTTTATCAGTTAAACCAGAATATGCTTTTGTAAAAGTTACCAGCTTATCCCCATCTTTCACTGCGAAAGTATAATCGGTATAAAGATTACTTCTTCTTCCACTTCCCTTTTGCGCATACACCATTACACAATCTATAGTCAACGGATCAATCTTCCATTTCCACCAATCACCTCTTTTTCTTCCAACTTTATAATCAGAATTTTTTCTCTTTAGCATAATGCCTTCACTATTCATTTCTCTTGAATTTTTTCTTAATTCAGTAAGATCATTCCAGGAACTAAAATTGATGATCTCAGAAATTTGTATTGCATTATTTTTTATGGGAACAATTATTTCTTCCAACTTCTTTCTTCTTTCGGCTAAGGATTTTTCACGCCAGTCGTCATAGTTAAATTCAAGAAGGTCATAAGCAAAAAAACAAATGGGCGCTTCCTGTAATTGCTTCCTCCCGATATTTTTTCTGCCAATACGTGTTTGTAAAACTGAAAAGGGGAGCGGCTTTCCATCAACCGCAGGAATTATTTCTCCATCAATCACAATTCCGTCAGGCAATAAATCTTTCAAAATAAAATATTCTGGAAACTTATCTGTCATTAATTCTTCACCACGACTCCATACAAATAATTCGTCATTTCTTTTTATCATCTGTCCACGAATGCCATCCCATTTCCACTCAGCCTGCCATTCTTCCGGAACTCCTAAATTTCCAGGTTCTTCTTCCAGCGCATACGCTAAATAAAATGGGTAGGGTTTTGAAAAATCAGTTATCGATGCAGATTCGCTCAGCAAATCATTAAATGAAGTTGTCACAGGATCCCAATTTCCGCTGATGCGATGTGCAATTACTGAAGCGGAAAGATCAACCGTTTTTGCCAGTGCATTTACAATTGTTTTTTGAGAAACACCGATCCGAAAACTTCCTGTAATTAGTTTATTAAAGACAAATCTTTCATCGCGATTCATTCGACTCCAGCTATCAAGAATAAATTTTTTTCTTACTGCTTCATCTTGTTTTTCAATTGAGATAAACTTTTCTAAATAATAAGAAAGACTTTCATTAACCTGGTTTTTTTCTTTTGTTTCCGGCAACAACAAGGCAAGTGTTTCAGCAAGGTCACCAACGGTATGATAACATTCATCAAAAAGCCATGACGGATAGTTCGTAATCTCTGCACACCAGTCACGCATTAATCTTGAATTGACTGTACGCCTTGGTCTGCGGCCACTAAATATTGCTATCACCCAAACTTTGTCACTGCCGGGAGCAATAGCAAAATAATCAACAAGGCTTTGAAGTTTATCATTTGTTTTGGTCGATGACCCTATTTCTGTAACTAATTGTGCAAACAATTCAAGACCTGATATATTATCATATTTTTTTTGTGAGAAATCACTGGTGTTGATATTTATATTTTCCGCGATCATTTATTTACAATTTTTTCCCCGTCTGTTAGAGGAGTTTCTTCATCTTCATTACCATATTGTGTTTTTACTTCAGCGGCAAGTGCAATATTTTCTTCATTAAGGTAACGGCTAAACGCAGATTGAAAACCGTGAGTTACAAAAACTCTTTCAGCGCCGGTTTCCTTAACTGTTTGTAAAAGTCCATCCCAATCTGCATGATCACTTAATGCAAAACCGGCATCCACATTTCTTCGTCTTGCATTACCTCTTACCTGCATCCATCCACTGCAAACACCTACTGAATAAGGGTGAAATTTTTTCATCCATGATGTTCCATCTGCTGATGGTGGCGCTATTACAACAGAACTTTTTAATAATTCTTTGGGAGTTTCCGGAGTTACTCTTATTACCGGCATAATGTTCCACCCGGCATTTATCAATGTTTGCTGCATATTAAAGATGGCTCCATGCGCAAATATTGTTTGCGCTGTTTCTTTTATTGCCTGAAGTACGCGTTGGGCCTTTCCGAGACTATAAGCAAGCAGAACGCTTGTTTTACCATTTTCTTTATTCTTGTTTATCCACGTTATGATGTTATTATAAATTTCCTGTTGCGGTTTCCATTTATAAACTGGTAAACCAAAAGTTGATTCAGTTATAAAAGTGTTGCATTTTAATGGCTCAAATTTTCCACTTATGTTATCATCCTCCACTTTGTAATCGCCACTTACTACCCATACTTCGCCATTATATTCTAATCGTATTTGGGATGAGCCAATGATGTGGCCTGCAGGATAGAATGAAACATTAACCCCATTTAAATAAACGGGTTGATTCCATTCCAGCGTCTGATAATTATTTTCTCCTAATCTTAATTGTAGAATGGGTTTTGTATAATGATGACAGAGATAATATTTATTTCCAAAGTATGCATGATCTGCATGCCCGTGAGTAATAACAGCTCTTTCAACAGGCTTCCATGGATCAATGTAAAAATTTCCCTGCTGGCAATAAAGCCCTTTATCGGTGAAAGAAATGAGATTGGTCATATGGTCAAAACAAAAATTGCAAATAACCTGCCTGAATCACAATGCACTATCAAAGTAAAAAAAAATTGTAATCTAAAAATTACACGAATTTAATCTGGAGATTAACTTCAAAAAAGAGTTTACGCTATTTAACAAAGTTTTCCACGAAATACTTTTTTTTTAAGAAATATAGCTTTGTGGTGCAATTTTTGCGCTTTTGCGGGTTATTCTTGAATAAGGTCTAATTACCTATTTGAATACCGTTATTTCCCCAAAGAATTTTTTTAATAAAACCGGCTGGCAATTAGCAGCCCTGTAATTGTTTTGTTTATCCAATAGGTATGAATACTATAATAATCTAAATTGATAACCATTTTTGAATCTAACATTTTATGACGAGACTAACAGTTTTCTTTTCGAGGAAATGCCTTCCTGTTTACCTTTTTATTTCAACATTCTTAAATTTCACAAATTCATTTGCCCAGCAGTCATTGATTGATGTGGATGGCTGGAATGCGTATGTACATGTTCCATGGGATTATTATGCAAACCCTAACGCTGAATATCCCACAATAATATTTTTTCCCGGCACGGGCGAGGTAGGATCCAACGCCAGCCTGGTTATTCAGAATGGTCCAGGAGCTTATATATCCCAGGGGTGGAATGGCAATGTTAAAATAGGGGCAGACAGTGTGAAATTTATTGTTATTAGTTTGCAGCCTTCGAGCTTATGGCCAAATGAAGCTTACATAGATACAAGGATTCAGACATTAAAGAAATTATATCGCATTGACAACCAGCGATTACATTTAACAGGTTTATCTATGGGTGGCTGGTGCGGCACCACATATGTTACAGCGGATAAATATGGAGGCCCTTATACACATGCAGGCCAGATCGCTACGGTTGTAGAGGTTGAGGGAGTGAGGCCGGATGACAATCAACCATATCCCAACCTATTTGACAACTTCGCCAACTCAGGTGGACGGTTACTTGGATTTGAGCAAATAAATGATGGACGGGATATTAAAACCAGGGTGGACCGCATGAATTATACAAAATCAAATTCCGGGATCTTTGTTTCAACGAGCTATGGAAGCGGTGGGCATTGTTGCTGGGAAGAGTTTTATGGAGGTAACGGAAATACGCCGAATAATTTCATGTTGGATGGCATTAACCAAAATATTTACCAATGGATGGCGAGAAACCCGGCGCCTGCTGCTTCTCAAACAAACCAGCCGCCGACTGCAAATGCAGGTATAGACCAATCTATAACTTTGCCTTCGAATAGCGTTACCCTGACTGGTACCGGTAATGATCCGGATGGCTCAATTGCCACTTATCAATGGACAAAAATTTCAGGGCCATCATCAGGGTCAATAAAAAATCCGACGTCTGCATCTACGTCTGTCCCATCACTCGTTGAGGGGGTTTATTTATTTGAGCTAAAAGTAACCGACAATAGCGGATCTATTGCAACAGATGAAATAAAAGTAACCGTGAATGCTGCTGGAAATATAGCGCCGGTTGCAAACGCGGGCAGTGATCAATTAATCACTTTACCGCTAAATACAATTACGCTAACAGGAAGCGGAACTGACACCGATGGGTATATTGTAAGTTATGCCTGGACTAAAGTTTCTGGTCCTTCCTCTGGAACTATTATTAATCCAAATTTAGCTGTAGTAGCCATAAATAATCTGATAGAGGGAACTTATCAGTTTGAACTCCAGGTAACAGACAATTCAGGAGCAACGGCAAAAAACGCAATGCAATTAACAGTACGAGCCGCATTAGCTAATCAATCACCGGTTGCAAATGCAGGCAATACAGTCACCATAAACTCTCCCTCGAGCACTGTTATCCTAAGTGGCAGTGGTTCAGATAATGACGGAACTATTACTTCTTATTCATGGTCACAGGTTTCAGGTGGATCGTCTCCGAAGATTGTGTCACCATCATCTACATCAACATCTGTTACTAATTTAGATGCAGCAGGGACTTATACTTTCAGATTAACAGTAACTGATAATGACGGCGCTACCGATTGGGATGATGTAAATGTAATTGTAAATGCTGCAGCCCTGGCGGCGCCGCCAGTTTCATCAGGTAAAAGAAAAATGATTCCTATTGCGGCGGATGGGGGAATTTATTTTTTCAACAATAATTTTTTACAGCCCGGGGATACTGGCTGTATCCAATCAGGCACTTATCCTTATATATCTTTAAGTGGTATCGTTGGCACCGCCGCACAGCCTATAACAATTATTAATTGCGGGGGCCAGGTCA
>JBDTMP010000423.1:0-2276 GCA_039934215.1 Ginsengibacter sp. | reverse complement strand
GATTTTTTAAAGACTGTTTTCGGTGGTAATTTTTTTAAATAGGAATTAGTCAGCCTTCCTGAAATGATCGTGGGGTAATTACCGAATTTTTTACTTAGTGTTAAAACAAACTTTTCAAAATTAAAATTTTGTGAAGCTGATGTTACATGGGTATACAGGTAGTCCGGTTTTTTATTAGCCGTTACATTTTCCAATTCACTAAAGGGTGTGTGTGCTCCCAGGTAGAAAGTTTGAATACCTTTTTTCTTCAATAAATAGGATACCAGCAATAATGCCAGCTCATGATACTCTCCTTCAGGCAAAAAAAGGCAAACCTTTACCGGCGATTTAATTTTAGTGGTTAAACCATCTATACCGGCAATTATTTTTTGTCTTATTAAATTACTTACAAGATGCTCCTGAGCAGGATTTATATGATTGGTTAACCAAAGTATTCCAACTTTTTCCAGGAATGGAAAGATGATCTTAAGAATTGTTTTTTCCATACCTGAAGCAAAAATGCTCTCGTTGAGAATGCGCTCGAAGTTTTCAATGTCATAATCAATCATGCATTCAAATAACCGGTTTATCATTACATGATCTTTAGCACCGGAATCGGTAAGAGAAAGTACGTTTTCAACCAATACATCCGGGCTCATCTTATCAATGTGCGAAATTTTAAAACCATATTTATTAAGGAGCGATATATTCAGTATAGTCTTAAGTTCCTCGTTAGTATAGTACCTGATATTTGTATCCGATCTTTTTGGCTTGAGGAAAGAATAGCGCTGTTCCCATATACGTATTGTATGAGCTTTGATGCCTGAAAGATTTTCAATGTCTTTTATTGTAAAGAGCATAATATTGGGGAGTTTACTCTATTACAAAAAAACGGAGTTATAAGTTTAGATTTTTTTTAAAAAACAAATTTAATTATTCAGCACAAGCAAAATAAAATTACATGCAGTTATCGTGTATGGCATTTGAAATTGCTTTAAGATAGGCATCAATAACTATTTGTTTATCGTATTCTTTAATAATTTTTTGTCTTGCTTTTTTCCCCATATCATTTCTTTGTTCTTCGGTGAAAAGTATCATCCGTTCCATTTTTTCTGCAAGGTCAATATCATCTTTTACATTAGCCAGCAATCCTGTAATACCATCTTCCACAATTTCCTTACAGCCTGTTGTATTTGTTGTGATCACAGGTTTCTCCATGCTTGCCGCTTCAAGTAAAATGTTGGACGTGCCTTCACGATAAGATGGCAAAACGATACAATCCGCTTCTGCTATAAATTTTCTTACATCTTTTTTTTCTCCCATATAATCGATTATCCCTTCTTCTATCCAGTGTTGCAATTGCGAGTGTGTAATGGTATTTGTTCTGAGGTTTTGCGTCCAGAAGGGACCTATAACATTAAATACAGTGTGCGGAAATTTTTTCCTGGTATAACGTGCCGCATTAATATATTCGAAGATGCCCTTATCTTTTATAAGCCTTCCTATAAATAAAAAAATAAATATTCCGGTGTCTTTTTCTTTTAAAATCACAGGCTTGAATTTATTGTAATCAACGCCCGAACCCGGCACTCTTTGAGCCACGGCAGGCTTGACAAATTTTTTTTCTAAAAAAAGATTCATATCATCGTAATTCTGAAAAAAAACTTTTTTTGTTTTGCTCAATGCGTTCCGGTAGAGTCTGCGGGCAATGCGATACACCAGGCTTTTACTTATAAATAATGGACCTACACCGGTAATATTAGTGATGGTGGGTATGCGCAATTGCCGCGTTATTAAATTTCCAAAAATAGCCGGCCTGATACTGAAAGTGAGACAAACATCAGGCTTGATTTTTTTTAATATCTTTCTCAGGTTATAAATGTACCGGGCTACTTTAAAAGGATTCATATTTCCTGAGCCAACATTAAAAATTTTCAGACCCATTTTTTCAACCTCAGGCACAAACTTGTTAGTATGTGTTAAAATATAAACTTCACAACCTTCACGCACCAATCTCAACATCAACCCTTCCCTCATGGTATATGTTGAAAAAAGACCATTTTCAATTACAGCAACTTTCTTTCCTTTCAGATCATCATTCATTTCATTATATTTTTATTCCATACCTCTATAGAAAACAGCGTCCAAAGAATTTTCGCACGCTTCTCATCTGAAATTTTTACCTTCTTATTGAGAAGATCGTGCACAAATTTTTCCTGAACGAAATTTTTATAAAAACATTGGCTGGAATTTAGATAGTCAGTAACAGGCTCTTTAAGCTCACTATCGATCCAGCT
>JBDTMP010000422.1:0-2968 GCA_039934215.1 Ginsengibacter sp. | reverse complement strand
GACGTATGCCATAATTCCCTTGGAGGATTTATAACCCGATGCGTTGTGCTTTTCAATTTATTATTGGTTAAGCGCTGAAGCATATCGCCAACATTTACAACTATTTGGTCTGGCAGGGATGTAACGCTTAACCACTCGCTATTTTTTGTAAGAATTTGTAAGCCGTCCGCGGACGCACCTACCAAAAGAGTTATCAGGTTAATATCTTCATGTTGTTCTGCTCGTATTGCGCTTTTAGGCTCATTATTAATAGGAGGATAATGAATTGCTCTAACAATAGAATTTCCTTCTTCTATAAAGTCATCAAAATAATTCTCATCAAGTTCTAAATAAATCGCAATCGCCTGCAATAGAAATTTTCCGGATTTTTCAAAAGCCCGGTACGCATTAAAAAAAGTTTCATCAAACCCCGAAATCTCATCAACTTTTACATTATCAGGATATTCTGATTTTAAATTGTGAGTCGTCGGCACAACCTGGCCATATTGAAAAAACTCTTTTAAATCAGGTGCATCACTTCCCTTTGCATGCTCCTTGCCAAATGAAGTATAACCCCGTTGGCCTGCCAGTTCAGGAATTTCAAAATTTTTCTTTTTTTCAGAAGGAAGAGAAAAAAATTGCTGCACATTTTTATATAAAGTTTCTATAAGATTGGCTGAAATTCCATGATTTCCTACAGCTACAAATCCTACTTCTTCAAAAGCCCTCCCTAACTTCTCAACAAAATTCTTTTTAAGTATGGGATCACCGGACGTAAAATCTGCTAAATTAACTACAGGTATTGTCATCTTGTTATTTTTTCATTACAATAAAGTGGATGTAGTTTTGATAATGTCAAATTACAAAAGTAATTTTTTATTCAAGCGCTTCTGCTATGTTTTTTTATTTCTTTTCTGCGTTGTTTTTTTCTCATGTTCAACACAAAAATATACTGCTTCAATTGATTACAATTTTAAAAAATATACTGTAGAACCAGATTATAGTAACCTGGATTACTGGGCTGCGCATCCTTTTAAAAAAGATCCTTCGGACGATATTCCCGAAGATTTGAAAGAAGAATTGCAGGACTCAATTGCCGATGTATTTTTTATTCATCCGACCACTTATACTAATAATAAATTACCTATGGGATGGAATGCAGATATTAATAATGAAGAACTAAACCGGAAAACAGATAATACCACAATTCTTTACCAGGCCAGTGTTTTCAATAAATATTGCCGGGTATTTGCTCCAAGGTATCGCCAGGCCAATCTTAGAGCTTTTTTTTCTGTGGATTCAGATTCAGCAAAAAGTTCTCTCGACCTCGCATATAAAGATGTAAAAGCTGCATTTGAATATTATCTCAAAAATCTAAATAAAGGAAGGCCCATAATAATCGCTTCCCACAGCCAGGGAACTTTACATGCAGAGCGCTTGCTTAAAGAGTTCTTTGAAAAACAGCCATTACAGGCACAATTGGTTTGTGCTTATATTATCGGGTTGCCCGTTTTTTCAGGATATTTTGCAACACTAAAGCCTTGTGAAGACTCCACCGCTACCGGTTGTTTTATAGGATGGAGAACATTTAAAGAAGGTTATAATGCATCCTTTGTTGCCAGGGAAACAAAAAAGGCAATCGTAATAAATCCTCTTACCTGGACTACGGATGGTTCACTCGCCCCCAAAGAATTGAACAAAGGAGGAATTCTTAGAAATTTTAATAAGGTCATTCCACACCTTGTTCAGGCAGAAATTCATGGAAATGTGCTATGGGTAAATAAGCCACATTTTTTTGGCAATATTTTTCTTACCACTAAAAATTATCATATCGCAGATTATAATCTCTTTTATAAAAATATCAGAGACAATGTAGGCACAAGAATTCATTCTTATTTAAAAAGATAATGCAGCAAAAATTTATACTTCTGAAAATTCAACTTTAGAAATCGGCATTTTTAGGAAAGCGTGGAAAAGGGATTACATCTCTTATGTTAGTCATACCTGTTACAAATTGTATCAATCTTTCAAAACCAAGCCCAAAGCCAGCATGAGGGCAGGTTCCAAACCTGCGGGTATCAAGATACCAATACAATTCCCCAGATGGAACATTCATTTCTTTCATACGTTGTTCTAACTTATCAAGCCGCTCTTCTCTTTGTGACCCGCCAACGATTTCTCCAATGCCAGGGGCGAGTATGTCCATTGCTGCGACCGTTTTGCCATCATCGTTTTGTCTCATGTAAAAAGCTTTAATTTCCTTTGGATAATTTATTAGAATCACGGGCTTTTTAAAATGTTTTTCAACCAGGTAACGCTCATGCTCACTCTGCAGATCAGCTCCCCATTTATCAATTACATATTGAAACTTTTTTTTCTTATTGTGATTGCTTTCTTTTAAAATACTAATAGCCTCTGTGTATGTAAGTCTTTCAAATTTATTGTTGACTACAAAATCAAGTTTTTCTATCAGCCCCATATCGCTGCGTTCACTTTGAGGTTTTTGTTTCTCTTCATCAAGAAGGCGTCCGGCTAAAAAATTAAGATCTTCTCTATTATTATTTAATGCATATTTGATGATATATTTTATAAATTCTTCCGCCAGGTCCATATTGTCTTCAAGGTCATAAAATGCCATCTCCGGCTCTATCATCCAAAATTCTGCAAGGTGTCGGGCGGTGTTGGAATTTTCGGCCCTGAATGTTGGTCCAAAAGTATATACATCACTAAGCGCCAAGGCACCAAGTTCTGCTTCAAGTTGCCCGCTTACAGTAAGATTAGTTGCCCTTCCAAAAAAGTCTTCTTTATAATTAACAGAACCATCTTCATTTTTAGAAGGATTTTCAAGATCAAAATTTGTTACATGAAATGTTTCACCAGCGCCTTCCGCGTCAGAAGCAGTAATTATGGGAGTGTGTAGGTATATGAAACCTTTATCATTAAAAAATTTATGGATAGCAAAAGCCATTGAATGTCGAATGCGAAAAAC
>JBDTMP010000421.1:0-2447 GCA_039934215.1 Ginsengibacter sp. | reverse complement strand
CTTTTATTAAAAGCAGCTTTTTCTTCTTCATTCAAATTAAAATCAATTATTTTTTCCCAGCCATCCTTTCCTAATACGACAGGTACGCCCATGCATATATCTTTTTGGCCATACTCGCCATCCAGCATTACGGAGCAGGGTATTAATTTTTTTTCATCCCTTACAATTGATTCAACCATTGCGGCTCCTGCAGCTCCTGGCGCATACCATGCACTGGTGCCTAATAGCCCCGTAAGCGTTGCCCCGCCCACCATAGTATCTGCGGCGACTTTCTTTAATGTTGCCACATCCAGCACAGCTGAAACGGGAATGCCATTGTATGTAGCCAATCTTGTTAAAGGTATCATAGTAGTATCTCCGTGCCCTCCAATTACAACTGCCTGGAGATCTTGCGAAGAACAACCCATAGCCACAGACAAATAATATTTAAAACGGCTACTGTCAAGTGCACCGCCCATCCCGATGATCCTGTTTTTTGGAAGACCACTTGATTTCAGCGCAAGATAGGTCATGGTGTCCATCGGGTTACTGATAACTATTATAATTGCATCGGGCGAATGTTCCAATATACTATTGGTAACACCTTTTACGATTCCCGCGTTTATTCCAATAAGTTCTTCCCTTGTCATGCCTGGCTTACGCGGAATTCCGGAGGTGATAATTGCTACTTTACTGCCCGCAGTTTTTTTATAATCATTTGTAGAGCCAATAATTTTAGTATCGCTGCCAAGCACTGCGGCACTCTGCATAAAATCCATTGCCTTGCCTTCGGATACTCCTTCCTTTATGTCTAATAATACCAGTTCCTCACATAGTTCTTTCCTGGCAATATTGTCGGCACATGTGGCGCCTACTGCTCCTGCGCCTACTACGGTTACTTTCATTTTTCTTTATTTAATTTTTTCAAAAATTGGTTACCTGCCAAAGATAAGTAGGAATCAGGAATCAGGTATGAGGTATCAAGTATCCAGTATCAAGTATCAAGCACCCTTGCATTATTTATCTATCCTTTAACTCCCCGATTTTATTCTTTCATTTAATTTAATAGTCCTATTTGTAAAATGTCCATGTATAAATTATCTGCGTCTGCTTCTTTATTTTTTTTGCTTGTTTGTTTTAATTCTAAAGCATCTGTAATACTTACCGCAATCCCCGATGTACAAGGATCTGTAGTCTCACTCAGGTGGAACATGGTTAATTATTCATCAGTAACTGCATACATTTTATTAAGGAGCAATGATGGTGTTACATGGCAGGCGGCCGCAGCAAACCCGGTTTTTAGAAATTATCAATCTTCAAATATTCTCGCTTATAATGATAAAGTAACAGAAAGAAGAAAACTCTTTTACCGTGTGAGGATTTATGATGTACATGATAATACTATAGCCATGTCAAATACTGCCATTGCTGAAATTCCAAAAGCAGTATACCGTTCCCCTGGGGGCTCGACAGTGCATTTGCAATCAAATTCATCGAACCCTGGTAATGGAGCATCGTGGACTATATTTCCAAACCCGGTGCACGATATTCTTAATCTCACCTATAAAAAGAGCGGGCGGATAATGGGAGTAATAAATGTGTTAATATCCGACGTCACCGGGAAGATTGTAATTCGTTTCAGGCAGGCTTCCAATAATAAACAGTTACGCATTACTGTTAGTAACTTAAAAGCAGGCCTTTATTTTATTAAAATAGATGTGTTAAATAACAGCCAGCTGAATGAAAAATTTATAAAACAATAACTACAGTGCTGAAGTTATATCGTCGATTTTTACACTTCCTTCAAAAGCCTTTTTAAAATCTCCCTTCTTATCGTACAAAAAAACAGACGGTAGATTTTTCACTTTAAAAAATACCGGAAAGAAAAATTTTGTATCCCTTGCCATTGTTATCTGGGGATAATTTGCAATCTTATAATTTTTATAAAAGGCTATCATTTCCTCATAAGGAAGATAAGTTATCATGACAATCTGGGTGTTTTTAAATTTTTTTATGTTCGCAAGCAATTCTTCCGTTTCATGTTGGCAATGTTCGCAATCAGGGCTAAATACCATAAATAAGACAGGTTTTTTTTTCTGAAGGTTTTCCCTCGAAAACGCGGTACTGTCAGGCGCTTTGTAAACTGTAAACTTTGGTATGGTAGGAAACCTCAGGTAAACTGGTGTTTCATTATCAGCTTGTGAGAAGCCTGTAACTGCAGGCAGCAGAAGAATGATTAAAAACAATAGATTTTTCAAGATAATTTTTTAATAAAGTTAGGCCAATTAGGTATTTGACACATTCACTAATTAGTCAATTAATTTTATACCTTCACCGGCTAAAAAATATTTTATGGCATCTACTTCTGATATGAGAACAGGACTTATCCTGAAGATTGACGGCAGCCTGTATACTGTGATTGAATTTGGTCAAAATAAAACTGCCCGTGCCGCTGCGAAAGTGTGGGC
>JBDTMP010000420.1:0-10960 GCA_039934215.1 Ginsengibacter sp. | reverse complement strand
ACCTGGCGATAAAACCGGAACCTAACATGGCAATTTTTTTCATAAAGATTTTTTTTATAATTATTTGTTTCCTGTTCTTCTTTTATAGTTCAAGTTTCTTTATTGATCTGCAATTATTAATAATAAGATACATCACAAATTAAAGGTATTCTCTGATTTTATTTCATCAAAGCATTCTATTGTCCAAAGTGTAATATTTTTTTATCTTTCTTCAATTGATTTTTTATAAGATGATTTATGAATATTTTTTTTTAGTAGTTTACATTAAATTTAAAAGATCGTTATGAGACTAAAATTAACTTCTATCCATTTATGGATGTTCCTTTCCATTCTATTTTTCAGCAGTACTACTTATGCTCAAAAAAAAGAAATTTCAGGAAGGGTTACAGATGCCACAACCGGGCAACCTGTTGTTGGCTCTACGATTGGTGTTAAGGGTTCAACTATAGCAACCCAGACCAATGAATCGGGAAATTTTACAATCACGGTTCCCAGCCAAAATTCCAGGATTGTAATTTCATCTGTTGGATTTGATCCACAGGAAATGTCCGTTAGTGGGCAGGATAACATTTCTATTGCCTTAAAAGGATCAGCTTCTACTTTAAATGAAGTTGTTGTTACCGCGCTTGGTATTAAAAAGGAGAGAAAAGCCTTAGGCTATTCCATTACGGAGGTAAAGGGCGATGAACTAACACAGGCGAGATCTGTAAACCTGGCCAATTCGCTGGTGGGTAAAGTTGCAGGGTTAAATATTACCAGTACTGCCACCGGGCCCGGAGGCTCAACCCGCATTACTATACGGGGAAATACATCAATCTCCAGGGGGAACGGCCCTCTTATTGTTGTTGATGGAATTCCATTTAATAATGATAACCTTGGTTCTGTTGGTGAGTGGGGTGGGTCTGACCAGGGAGACGGTATTTCCAGTCTTAACCCTGATGAGATAGAAAGCATAAGTGTATTGAAAGGAGGAACTGCGGCTGCCTTGTATGGTTCAAGGGCTTCAAACGGGGCTATCCTTGTCACTACCAAATCCGGAAGTAAATCCGGTAAAGCGCCGGTTATTGAAGTAGGAAGCAATTTTGTTATCGAAGATCTTCTTCAGAAAGAAATTAAAGATTATCAATACGTTTATGGAACCGGCGACAAAGGCACCGGTCTTACCGGCGAAAAGCCGACAAGTGCGGATCCAAATCTTAATCAAACAAATAGCTGGGGTGCGAAACTTGATGGGTCATCAGTAATTCAATATGATGGCGTATCAAGGCCTTATTCTGCTGTAAAAGATAATTTTAAAAAGTTTTATGATGTGGGTACCACATTCACCAACAATTTCGCGATAGGTGGCGGTAACGAAAAAATTTCTTATCGGTTTACGCTTGCCGATTTAACCAACAAGGGAATTATTCCTAACAACAGTCTTATAAGAGATAATGCCTCCATTAATTTGAATGCTAATCTAAGCAAGAGGTTTTCCGTTTTAGTGAATGGTAAATATATAAGAGAGAAAAACAAAAACCGTCCCCGTGTTTCTGATTCACCAGGCAGCGCCAACTATACTCTTTGGACTATGCCAACTTCATTGAGTGTAGAAACGATGAAAGAAAATAAATACAATGCCGATGGATCAGAGAAAATCTGGTCAAATAACCAATACGTGCAGAACCCTTATTTTGCAGTGGAAGATTATAAAGAAGCGGATACAAAAGACAGATTTATAGGTGTTGTTGAACCCCGGTTTAATATAACTGATTGGTTATTTATCAAGGGCCGCGCAGGTTTCGATAAATTTACCCGCAGGGAAAATGGCATTACACCTACAGGTACCGGTTACCAGTTAGGTGGCAGCTACAACACAAATCTTCGGGACTTTAGAGAGACCAACCTTGATTTAATGCTTGGATTAGATAAAAGCCTGACAGAAAAAATTGCTGTAAATGCTCTATTCGGAGGCAACAGGATGCGCCAGATCACAAGCACAGATTCTTACGGAGGCAGTCCATTTAATATTCCTTTCTTTTATGCTATCTCTAATGTGAGTACACCAAACAGGTCCACGAATTCCGGGTATTTCGAAAAAAGGATCAATTCTTTGTATGGTTCTGCAGATATATCCTATGGTAATTATTTATTCCTGAACCTGACGGGGCGAAATGACTGGTTTTCTACACTTGCCAAAAACAAGAATTCTATATTCTATCCTTCGGTTGGATTAAGCTTTGTTTTATCAGATGCTTTAACTCTTCCTTCTTTTGTAACCTTTGCAAAAGTGAGAGGATCCTGGGCTCAAACAGGTGGCGACACTGATCCTTATAATTTATCTTTAACTTATGCCTTGACTGGTGCTACTCAGGGAGCTCCCCTGGCGCAAATTAATCAATCGCAGGTGCCCAATTCGTTGCTACAGCCGTACCAGGTTACAAGTACCGAGGTGGGTTTGGAGGGCCGGTTATTTAATAACAGGATGGGAATCGATTTAGCTTATTATGACCGTAAAACAACTAATGATATAGTAGGCGCATCCATCTCACCTGCCTCAGGGTATACGAGCGCATTGTTCAATATCGGTGAAGTAACCAATAAAGGTGTGGAACTATTGTTGAGCTATCGAATAATAAACACCAAAGATTTCACATGGGAGCCCTCATTTAATATGGGATATAATAAAAGTAATGTTGTGCAAATTTACCCGGGCTTAGATAAGCTTTTTGTTGAAGAACCACGGCCACGTGTAAGTGCTATTTACCAGGTAATTAGTCAACCATTTGCACAAATACTGGGGAATGGATTTAAAAGGGACTCTAAAACCGGCCAGGTTATTTTTAATAGCCAGGGACTGCCCGAGACAGAAGGGCTTAAATCATTCGGCTCTGGAATTTCTCCATGGACATTAGGTCTAACAAATACCTTAAGGTATAAAGCGTTTAATCTGAGTTTCCTTATCGATGCTAAGTATGGTGGATACATCTATTCAGGTACAAATGCACTCGCATATCGCTATGGACTTTCTAAAGGTACATTGCCAGGTAGAGAAACAGGTGTTATTGGCGAAGGAGTTACAGAATCTGGAACGCCTAATACAGTAGTAGTACCTGCACAAACCTACTATAACAACCTCTATAATTTTGCAGAGCCTTTTGTTTACAGTTCAGATTTTATCAAGCTTCGCCAGGTGATTTTAGGATACAGCATACCTGCAAAAATGATTGAAAAGACTCCGTTCAAGGGAATCAATGTGTCTATTGTCGGAAGAAATCTTTGGACAATTATGAAACATACTCCTATTATAGATCCTGAGTCTGGATATACAAGCAATAATGCACAGGGTCAGGAATTTGCAGGTTTGCCTGCTACCCGCACAATCGGTATTAATCTCAACCTCAAATTTTAATCTCCAATCTGCTAAACATAAAATTATGATTCGTAAAATAATAATAATCGCAATATTGGGACTTTCGATTGTATCGTGCACCAAAGATTTTAATACAATCAACATTGATCCTAATAATTCTCCATCGGTGCCTTTAAATTATCTCTTATCACAGGCGGAATTATACATTGGTGGTTCGGCCGGTGATCCGGGTTATGCAACCTGGAGAGCTAACCTGATATATGCGCTGCCAACAACACAAATGTTTTCGTCCCTTTCAACTTTCTATGCGGGAGACAAATACTTGTACCAGGCGGATTTAAGTGAAGCCTATTTTGTTACTCAATATCCGCGTTCAATTAAGGGACTTGTAGATTTGGTCAATCAGGCTAAAGAAGATCCCGCAAACGTAAATATTTATAACATTGCACGCATTTTGAAAGTGTTGCAAATGAGCCTTATTACGGATTTATACGGTGACGTTCCCTACTCCGAAGCGGGGCTGGGTTTTTTAAATACAAACTTTTCTCCTAAATATGATGCTCAGCAATCTATATACGCTGATATGCTGAATGAATTAAGTGAAGCCGGCACTGGCCTTTCGGCTTCGGCTATTACACCAGGTGCCGCTGATTTTGTTTATGCAGGTGATGTAACCAAGTGGCAACACTTTGCAAATTCATTAATGCTAAGACTTGCAATGCGCATGCAAAAAGTAGATGCTGCAAACGCACAATCATGGGCCAAAAAAGCACTTGATGGTGGAGTTATGACCAGCAATGCCGAAACCTTCTCAATCAAATATGCTAATGATGGTGGAACTCCTACCATAAATTCCAATTCGTATAATCTGGGAGAAGCGGATGCGCCGGGCCATCGGAATGAAGTACCTAAGGGAAGCATACAGTGGTCAAAGACATTGATCGATATGATGAAATCCCGCTTTGATCCTCGTATTTCAACTATTTCTATTTTGAAGAATGGCGATGCAACTGTTGCCAATCAAAGAGGCCTGCCGAGTGGACTTGACGCAGGAGCGCTGCTTGCTTTGACTGGTGAAACCGGCCCAGATGCTTACTCAAGGCCCAATCCAATTATCTATTATGCGAAGGATCCATACATTTTGTTGCCTTATGCCGAAGTGGAATTTATGAAAGCTGAAGCGATTGAGAGAGGATGGTACACAGGCTCTGCGGCGGCTGAATATGCGAAAGGTCAGGAAGCGGCCTTAACCCAGCTTTCTGTAGACCAGGGAGCCCCCACAATTTCACCTGCAGCTGTTACTGCTTACCAGGTCGTCAATCCTTATCCAGGAACTACGCTTGCTGCTGATATGCTGCAGATCCATTCTGAAATGTTTATCTTAAACGCGTCTACATTAAATGGATTTGAGGGTTGGGCTAATTATCGCAGAACAGGCCTTCCCGTTTTAACCCCAACAAATTATCCTGGAAATGCAACGAATGGAACTATAATGCGGAGGTTAATTTATCCGGTATCGGAACAAGGCCAAAATGCTAACTACGCAGCGGCGGTTACTGCGCAAGGCCCTGATTTATTTACAACGCGTATGTGGTGGGATACTCCATAAAATCTTAAATTTTTCTTACGGAAAGGGAAGATAAATTTAATGATTTATCTTCCCTTTTTTAATTTACTACTGCATGAAACTGGTTTGCTTATTATTGTTAGTGCTACCTCTTCATAATTTTGGCCAATCTCTTTTTACTTTGATTCCTGCTGAAAAAACAGGTATTAAGTTTGAAAATAAAATTCGTGAATCCGCCACCGACAATGTTTTAAACTACGAATACTTTTATAACGGAGGTGGCGTAGCCGTAGGCGACTTAAATAATGATGGATTACCAGATATAGTTTTCACCGCAAACATCGGCCAGCCAAAGGTGTATTTAAATAAAGGAAATTTTGTTTTCGACGACGTTTCTAATAAATCAAAAATACGTGCCGATGGCTGGAAAACAGGTGTAACTATGGCGGATGTAAATGCCGATGGCTGGCTTGATATTTATATGTGCAGATCAGGAAATGGTGATGATGATTCCCGTCGTAATCTGTTATTCATAAATCAAAAAAACGGAACCTTTAAAGAAATGGCCGGCCAGTATGGGATTGATGAGAAAGGACATTCAACGCAAGCAGTTTTTTTTGATTACGATAATGATGGAAATCTTGATTTATTTATTCTCAATCATTCCATAAAGCGGTACAGGAATTTTGATGTTGCTTATATGAAATCAGCAAGAGATTCACTTGCGGGAGATAAATTATTCCGGAATGATGGTGGCCACTTTTTTGATGTATCTGTTCCTGCAGGCATCAAGGGCAACCCGATCAATTTTGGACTGGGCGTGGCCGCTGCGGATTTCAATAACGATGGCTGGCCTGATCTGTACGTTACTAATGATTACGATGAAGATGATTATTTATACATCAACCAAAAAGACGGCACTTTCAAAGACGAGCTAACCTCTTATTTAATGCATACATCAAAATTCTCCATGGGGTGCGATGTAGGCGATATTAATAATGATGGAATGGAGGACCTTTTCACTCTTGACATGCTTCCTGAAGATAACAGAAGACAAAAGCTGCTTAAAGGCCCTGATGGATATGACTTTTTTCAAATGCTTTTGAGAAATGGTTATTATTATCAATACATGCGTAACATGTTGCACCTCGCGACAAAAGATAACGACAGCATTCAGTTTAGTGAGATCGGCCAGTTAGCGGGAATATCAAATACTGATTGGAGCTGGTCTGCCTTGTTCGGCGATTATGATCTTGATGGCTGGCAGGACTTGTTTATTACAAATGGTTATATGCGTGACTATACCAATCTGGACTTTTTAAAATATTCAGCTCCAGATGAATTTAAAAAAGCAAGAGAAGCCGGAACACAGCCTGACCTCTTTGGGCTGGTCAAAAAAATGCCTTCCTCGGAAGTGAAAAATTATTTATATAAAAATAAAGGCCAACTGAATTTTGAAAATGTAAGCAAAGAGTGGGGTATGGATAAGGTCTCATTATCTAATGGCGCTGCTTATGGAGATTTTGATAATGATGGTGATTGGGATCTTGTAGTGAATAATATTAACCAGCCGGCTTTTGTTTGGCAAAACCATGCTGAAAATCTAAAAAATAATTATATAAAAATAAAATTTTCGGGAGGTCAAAATAACCCATTTGGCATAGGTACAAAAGTAATAGTAAGTGCCGGAGATGGGTTTAAACAAATACAGGAACTGGAACTGGTTCATGGCTTTCAGTCATCTGTTGAACCCTGCCTGATTTTTGGAGTTGGTAAACGAAAAGCTGTCTCAATAACAGTAATATGGCAAAACGGAAAATCGCAAATACTCAAAGAGCAGGCGGTAAACCAGACTATAACATTAGATCAAAAGAATGCCTTAGATCCTGTACAAAGAGATAAAACTACACCTCCTGTTTTTACAGAAAAAAAGAATGACGCCATTTTTAAACATACAGAAGATGGCTACAATGATTTTAAAAGAGAGCCATTGCTGCCACATCAGTTTTCTAAAGAGGGGCCTGCTTTGGCTACAGGAGATGTTGATGGTGATGGCAAAAGTGATTTTTTTGTGGGAGGGGCAAAGGGACAGCCCGGCGCTATATTTATTAATAATGGAAATGGAAAATTTAGACAAATAAAAAATCCTGTATTTGAAACGCATGCAAATTTTGAAGACGTAGAAGCCATTTTCGCAGATTTTGATCATGATGACGATCTTGATTTATATGTGGTGAGTGGCGGTAATGAAGATAACTTCCTGGATAGAATTTACTGGAACGATGGAAAAGGGAATTTTACTTATAAGCCAGGTGTACTTCCGGCTACCACTTCGTCAGGTGGAGCGGTAGTAGCCTTTGATTTTGATAATGATGGTGATATTGATATTTTTAGAGGAGGCCAGGTCACAACAGGGTCTTATCCCCGGCCACCATCCAGCTATTTATTTGAAAATGACAATGGAATATTTAAAGATGTTACTCCTGATTTTTTGAAAAATATTGGAATGGTAAACACGGCTAAAGTTGCCGATATAAATAAAGATGGTATTGAAGATATTTTACTGGCGGGAGAATATATGCCTGTGACTATTTTATTGGGTCAAAAGAAATCTCCTTTTTTCAGTAAAGAAAATCAGCAGGCAATTCCTAATTCCACTGGCTGGTGGAATTGTTTAAAAATTGAAGATATTGATAATGATGGCGACCTTGATATTATTGCCGGCAATCATGGTTTGAACAGCCAAATCAAACCAACTATCGGGCAACCCGTAACAATTGATGCAGCCGATATAGATGACAATGGATCTATTGATGCCATACTTAGCTATTACATACAAGGCAAAAGCTGCCCACTGCCAACGAGAGATGAATTGTTAGACCAGGTGCCTTCAATTAAAACAAAGTTCCCCTCATACAAGGCATATTGCGATGCAACTGTGCAGGATATTTTTACGACAGAGCAATTTGAAAAGGCATTGCATTTAAAAGCCGAAGAATTTAGATCCGGAACTTTTATAAATGAAATGGGCAGTTTTCATTTTAAGAGTTTTGAAAATGAAGCACAGGCTTTTCCGGTGCGAGATTTTTTGATAGATGACTTCAATCATGACGGGATGAAAGATCTGCTTTTGATAGGAAACGACTACGCAGTAAGAGCCCAATCCGGAAGGTATGATGCAGGAAAAGGGTTATTACTTTTTCAAACAAAAGACGATGCCTTTTCGCCGGTTGCCAATAGTGGTTTCCTAACAGATAAGGATGCACGAAAAATAATCAGCATTGATAACTTTATAATTGTTGCAAATAATAATGACAAGATTCAGATTTTCAGGATTAATTAGTGCTATATTTTTATTGTTGTTCCAGCATGGAATGGCTCAAAAGCAAAACCCGGATGTGGTACTGGTTCAGAAATGTGTAAATGCTTTGAGTGAAGTAATGATACATGACATTACATCTCCTCCCGTTGCAAGCCGCGATTATGCGTACTCACTTATTGCCTTTTATGAAGCAGTACGACCTTCAGATTCTGCTTATGAAAGCTATGGTGCAAGATTAAATGGACTGAAACCTTTACCGGCGCCGGATGTAAATGCTAAATACGATTGGCTTGTGGCAGGCGCCCAGGCATTTTATAAAACCAGTTTCGCATTTGTTTTTTCAAAAGATATTTTTCAAAGATCATGGGATTCAATTGAGAGTAAACTTCATAAAAGAAAAGTATCTCCTGAAGTATTTGCCCGCTCAGTTCAATTTGGAAACCAGGTTGCACAACATATTCTTCAATGGGCTGGTGAAGATAATTATTTGCATACCCGTACTCTGCCAAGATTTACACCAGGTGAAATAGACAGTGCATGGAAGCCAACCGGCCCGGATTATATGGAAGCTATAGAACCGAATTGGAAGTTAATTCGTCCAATGGTACTTAAAAACTCTGATCAATTTTTAGCGCCGCGTCCTGCCGCCTATAAGTCGAAGGAGTTTATGGCGGAGTGTAAAGAAGTATTCGAAGTCAATCAAAATCTCGGAAGCGAGGAAAATTCCATAGCGAATTTCTGGGATTGTAATCCATACGCTACTACGACGGTTGGGCACTTAATGTATAGCGTGAAGAAAATTACCCCCGGAGGGCATTGGATTGGTATTACGGGCGTTGCCATAAATGAAAGAAATCAATCTCTGCTAAAAGCGCTTACGGCCTATAGTATGGTTGGCATTACAATTTTTGATAGCTTTATTTCAGCATGGGACGAGAAGTACAGAAGCGATTACCTCCGGCCTATTACTGCAATACATCAATTAATATCTCCCACGTGGGAACCGATACTTCAAACACCCCCCTTTCCTGAGTATCCAAGTGCACATAGCGTTATTTCGATGGCCTCGGCAACTATTCTTACCTATCTATATGGAGAAAATTTTCATTTCATTGATTATGTTGAAAAGCCTTTTGGCTTGCCTGATCGCGCTTTTAATTCTTTTTACGATGCGGCGAATGAAGCAGCCATAAGCCGCCTGTATGGAGGCATTCATTTTAGGGAAGCGATAGAAAATGGAAAAATAATGGGGAAAAGTATAAGTAATTATGTATTGGAAAAACTTATGTCTAAAAATTAACCGCCAATAAAAATTTATATTTTCTTTGTTTGGCTTCAATAAAAGTTTCTTTCTTATTTCATTGATTTAATTATATCAAGTATCTCTTTTGTTTTTTCAGGATAGATGCCAACCTTGTGGGTGCGTACCAGGTCGGGCACTGCATTTTCACTATTAGCTACCGTAAGAATTATCTTCCGGGAAGGAAGCATTGGCATGTGGCAATCAATGCAGTTATTTTTCAATAATATTTTTTTGCCGGGAGGAAGGTTGAAGGTTGTATGATTAACATCGGTATGACAGGTCATACATCTTTGAGAAAATAGTTTAGGACTGTTTGCTTCATTCACATGTACATCGTGGCATGAAGAACAATCTAATTGAGAAAATTTGAAGCATTTGCTCGCCATCAGCAATCCATATTGATTACCATGAACGTCAAGCACAGAGATGCTATCGCTGCTATACCTTACGCTTGAATAATTATTTAGTGTATCCCCAATGGTAAAAGTGAAAGGAGGTTTTATAGAATTTCTGAATCCAGAATGGCAAAGTGCGCAGCCATCCAACCTTTGCTGCCTGCTTAACTTTTTTATACTTATAATAAATCTTGCCGTTTTTTCTTCAGGGTGCGCCTGTTGAAATGCTACATGTTCTGATGCGGCGCCATGGCACCTTTCACAATCAATGCCATACAGTATTTGGCTTTTATCATACACAGGCTCATTAATAGTATTTGTTTCCACTTTAGCATAAGTGCTATGGCATTCCAGGCATTCCGCGGGAATTATCCTGTCAAATTTTATTAAATTGATAGAAAATCCCGGGCTATTGCACCAACTGTTTAAACTTGTGTAATACGAAACGGGCAACTGATATAATTTGCTGTCCTCCCAATATAAATATGTTTGGCCTTTTCTACCAGAACCGATTACCATATCAAATGGTTTACTCTGATATTCGGCTCCGTTGATATAAGCCGTTTGAAAGCAAGAATCTTTTTTTTGTTCCAGTATTACTTTCATCCATTTATTATACACAAATACATTTTTACCGCGGGCAAAACTGCCCTTAATAAATTCTTTTGCCGCCGGCCTTGAATCTAAATAATGGGCTGTTGCAATGTGGCTTTCATAAATATCTTTATGACAACTGGCGCAAACTTTGGAGCCTGTAAATTTATTCTCGCTTCGTGGTGTGGAATCTGAAAGAGTGGGAAATGCTGTAAACATTAAATTACCAAAGCAAATCACAACTAATAGGAAGATTATAATGTATTGGCTTTTTTTAAATTTTCTAAAAAATACAGACATAAAAAACTACTAAAGCTTTAAAATTAAATCGGGCTGTTTGTTCAAAAGAATTTTATTCGAAATCTTGCGAAATATTAATATTTGATAATATTTTTTTAACTTTTTTTCAACAACTTTTTCATCATAC
>JBDTMP010000419.1:0-6895 GCA_039934215.1 Ginsengibacter sp. | reverse complement strand
TTTCATTTAAAACATAAATTCAAAAAAGATATAGAGAAAGTAATTATTCCCTTAACGCATGGATCATTATTGATCATGAAGGGAACAACACAACATTATTGGGAACATCAAATACCAAAAACAACAAAAGACATTAGCCCACGCATCAATCTTACTTTCAGGATTATTAAAGATGTATGAGTATTGCATACTTAATCTGTCAACTTGTTTTTTTATAATTCAAAATCGCCCATGAATTCAATACGATTGCAAACGCACTTATTATGAGCAATTGATTTTTTATATCTGCAAAGCCACTTCCTTTTAGGATCACCATTCGCATAACATCTATCAGGTAAGCCACGGGATTGAACTTTGTAACCACCTGCGCCCAGTCCGGCATGCTGTCAATTGATGTAAAAAGGCCACCCATTAAAATAAAAATCATCATAAAAAAAAACATGATGAACATGGCTTGCTGTTGCGAATCGCAAAAAGTGGAGATCAATAATCCGAAACCAAGAATTGCCAGCAGGTACAATGTTATAAAACTATACAACACGACAAAACTTCCTAAAGGCACAATGCCATAAACTACCCAGGACACTATTAAACCCAGGGTAAATACAACGTTTCCTAATATCCAGAACGGAATTAATTTACCAAGAATGAAATGATGTTTTTTTATTGGTGTCACATTAATCTGCTCAATCGTCCCTACTTCTTTTTCTTTTACAATATTTAGTGCGGAAAGGAATCCCCCAACCATAGTTACAAGGATGGCCAGTATTCCCGGCACCATAAATACCCGATAATTAAGTAGTGGGTTGAACCAGTTGGAAGATGTGATATTAATTACGGGCGCATCATTCAGTCTTGCAGGCTGCAGCCATTGCAGCCGGATATCGTTATTATAATCCCTGATTAAATTTCCGAGATAGGCGCCTCCAAGATTTGCCTTCACGCCATTGATCGCGTTAACCGCGATGAATAATTTCTGTTCATTCTCACGAATAAGATTTCTTTCGAAACCAGCTGGTATTTCTAATATCAAATCGGCTTTATCTTTTTCAATTAATTGAAAGGCTTCTTTAAAATCTGTATTGTAACCCGCCAAATTAAAATATTGAGAAGCTGAAATTTTTGAAATCAATTTTTGTGAATAGCTTGAATGATCATGGTCTACAATTGAAATATTTATGTTCTTTACTTCATAATCTGCAGCCAGTGGAAGTATAAGCAATTGAAGAACGGGCATCACAACGATAATTGCAATGATCGCTTTGTTCCTGAATATTTGTCTGAACTCTTTTTGTAATAAAAATTTTATTGTTCGCATATAATTAAATTAGAACCTCACCTCAACCCCTCTCCAAGGGAGAAGAACATAATCATGCCAGCCGTATTTTAAAACTTTTCAAACTCACTATTAAAAAGAATAAGGTGATTCCAAATAAGACCAATGTTTCTTTCCATACTGATAAAAATCCAAGTCCTTTTATCATGATCGACTTTACGATGATGTAATACCATTTGGCGGGAATTGCATTTGATATCATCTGCAAAGGCCATGGCATGTTTTCAATCGGGAACATGAAACCGCTGAATAAAATAGTTGGCAACAGCATTCCCATTAATGAAATGAGCATTGCTATTTGCTGTGAATTCGTTTTTATCGAAATTAAAATTCCTAAAGAAAGACAGGTAATAATGAATAATGTGCTTTCGGCAAAAAGTAAGATCACGCTTCCATTCACAGGAATATCCAGTACAAATACACTCAACAAAATAATGATGGTAACATTTATCAGCGACAATAATAAATAGGGAACTGCCTTGGAAAATATTACCAGGATAGGCCGGAAAGGAGACACCAATAATATTTCCATAGTGCCGGTTTCCTTTTCCTTTACAATAGAAATTGCCGTCATCATTACACATACAAGCATTAAAACCAATGCCATTACTCCGGGCACAAAATTGGGCGCTCCCTTTAATTGAGGATTATATAAAAATTTGGTTTCTGGAATTATGCGATAAGGTATTGACAGCGTTTTGTTTTGTGCCGCTTCATAGTCATATAAAATCGATGTTATATAATTCGTAAGTGTATTGGCAGTATTGGGATCGGAAGCATCTACGATTACCTGGAGCTGTGTGGCATTTGTATGCAGCAACTCTTCATTAAAATTTTCGGGAAACACGATTGCCATTTTGATTTCTCCCTTTTTAAAAGCCGCGTCAATTTGTTTATAATCTATTATTGATTTCTCGATCTCAAAATAGTTGCTTGCATCTATTTTATTTGTGATTTGCTGCGACGCCGCATCCCTGGCGTAATCAACAATAATTATTTTGGAGTTTTTCACTTCATTGGTGAGCGCAAAACCGAAAATTAGAATTTGTACAATGGGTAAACCAAAGAGTATAAGCAAAGTTTTCCTGTCGCGCAATACATGCCTGAATTCTTTTCTTAAAAAAGCAAGAAACTGAGAATGGTTTTTTGAAGACTGCAGATGAGGAACTTCTTCCATTTTTTTAGTTGAATTAATAAATGTTATTTTATTTACTTCGGGAGTTCAGCTATCACTTCGCTTCGCACTTCTGGCCAATTGTAAAAAAACTTCATCCATTGATTTGGCATTATAATGTTCCTTTAAATTGTGAGGTGTATCCAATGCCTCTATTTTTCCGTCAACCATTATTGAAATTCTTTTGCAATATTCTGCTTCATCCATGTAATGCGTGGTAACAAAAATGGTCATGCCTTTTTCAGCTTGTTCATAAATTAATTCCCAAAATTGCCGGCGGGTAACGGGGTCCACTCCGCCTGTTGGCTCGTCAAGGAACACAATTTTAGGCTGATGAATAACGGCAACTGAAAATGATAATTTTTGTTTCCATCCCAGTGGTAGGTCGGCGACCAATTTTTTTGTTTCGTTTTGTAAGCCCAACCGGTCAATAAGCGCTTCGCTTTTTGTTTTTATTTGCTGATCGGTTAATCCATAGATACCCGCGAAAAAACGTATGTTTTCGGTCACTGTAAGATCTTCGTACAAAGAAAACTTTTGGCTCATGTAGCCGATATTCTTTTTTATTTGTTCTGTTTGTTTGTAAACATCAAAGCCCGCAATCGTAGCTTTTCCTGATGATGGTTTGGATAGGCCGCAAAGCATGCGCATGGCTGTCGTTTTACCTGCACCGTTAGCCCCAAGAAAACCAAATATTTCTCCTTTTCCCACCTCAAAAGAAAGTGAATCGGCTGCAACAAAATCTCCGAATTTTTTTGTGAGCTTATCTGTTTTTATCACGCCTTCCTCCATTAGTTCTTCAATAATTTTATGAATGAATCTTCGATAGTTATTTCTGCCGGTTTAATTTCAACATCCTGTAGTCCCTGGCCTTTTAAATAATTTTTTATTTCGCCTTCATCAGAAAAATTATTTTTAAAAGAGGCGTGAGCATATTCCCCGAAGGCATAACTTTCTAAAGTTCTCTCATAATTTTTCAGGTCTTTAAGCAAAGCGTACATGTCTGTTGCTTTTATGGCATATAGTTTTTCAGGGTAAGATTTTACGATTTCCGCCGGAGTGTTAATTGATAAAATTTTTCCATTTTGTATCAGCGCCACTCTGTCGCATAGTTTGGCTTCATCCATATATGCAGTGGAAACCATTATTGTAATATTGTGTTCCTTTAGTCGCTTTAGCATTTCCCAAAATTCTTTCCGGGAAACGGCATCAACTCCTGTTGTAGGCTCGTCAAGAAAAAGTACTGCAGGCTTATGAATGAGGGCGCAGCACAAAGCTAATTTTTGTTTCATGCCACCAGATAATTTTCCCGCCCTCCTGTTTTTGAAAGGCTCAATCTGGATATAGATGTCTTTGATTAAATGATAATTTTCTTCGATGGTGGTGTTAAATAATGTGGCGAAAAATTTCAGATTCTCTTCAACGGTAAGATCGGGATACAATGAAAATTTACCAGGCATGTAACCCACCCTATTCCTGATTTGTTTGTAGTCTTTTATAATGTTAAAACCATCAACCGTGGCTGTTCCTTTGTCGGGTAATAGAAGTGTTGTAAGCATTCTGAAAATGCTCGTTTTACCGGCGCCATCCGGGCCAATCAGGCCAAACAGTTCACCTTTGTTTACAGAAAATGAAATGTTATCTACCGCGGCTCTTTTATCTTTTCCATAAACTTTCGAAAGTCCGTTAATAATAATTGCGGACTGTCCGGGGCGCTCCTTATGGAGAGAGTTGGGATTTGAAAATTCATCAACATTATTAATGCTATTTTCTTTTATATTTTTATCCGGCGTCTTCATGATTTTCCCTTTTAGTAAACTTTCTTACTTTTCATTTTTTACTTTTCAATTAAACAACACCTCACCATACATTCCGATTTTTAAGTAGCCATCATTTTTTACTTTTATTTTGATAGCGTACACAAGATTTGCACGCTCATCTTTTGTTTGTATTGTCTTCGGAGTAAATTCTGCTTTATCACTTATCCATTCAACCATGCCTGGGTATTGCCTATAATTATTTTTACCATCATCCACTTGCACCTTCACATTTTGATTGAGCTTCATCCCGGCAAATTGATCTCCGGTTATGTAAGCACGCAAAATAATTGTTGACAAATCCGCGATCTTGTATAAAGGTTTGCCGGGGGCAGTCATTTCGTATTGCTCAGCATATTTGCTAAGGACTACACCTTGCACGGGATTTATGATTTTGGTTTTATCTGCCTGGTATTGCAATTGTTCTGCACGTTTTTGTAATGGTCCGCTCTCGCTCATTATGCTCCTGTTTTGTGTGGAAATATTATTTTCCTGCACGTTTATTTGTTGTTGCGTTACATCGATTTGTTTTAGCAGTACATCAACCTGCGCAGTTATGTCGTCCATTTGTTTGGGAGTTGCCGCATCTTTTCTCAATAAGTTTTCTATCCGATTCCGCTCGTGTTGAACATTTTGTAATTGTGACTTTTGAACCGCTAGTTGCGACTGCAATAATTTTACCTGTGGCGCAACATCCAATGTTTTTTTCTGCAGCGCATTGATGGATGAAGTTACCTGCTCTTTTTGCAATTCGATATTTACGGGATCAATATATCCTACAATTGAATCTTTGGAAAGATGCTGTCCTTCTTCAACATTAAACTGAAGAATCTTTCCACTGGCTTCTGCGGATATTATTGTTTCAACGGCCTCGAATGTTCCTGATGCATCAAACACATTTTTTTTGTTTTCGCAGGAAATTAAAAATATAATTGGCAAAAGAATGGTTGCTATTTTTTTCATTGACAACAATTTTTATTTTTTTGTAATAGTTATGCCTCCGTTGTTGCATCCATACCTCACGTTTATCCCTGATGCTCATTCGATAGTCCCATTTGCCACGGCCTTTTAGGCCGTGGATTACTTAATTTCTTTTTGGCTTTAGCCAAAATCTTTCGCTATGCCATATCAAAAAAAATAATTATCGGGCAGGACATATTCAGATATTTTTTTGGCTAAAGCCAGTTAACGCTTCGTTTCATTCCACGGCCTAAAGCCCGTGACAATATTTGGAGTATTTAGTTACTTACTTAAATATTTGCTACAAAATCGTTTTTAATTGCCTGACGTTACTTGTTGATTGTATTCAGCCAATAACAATTGTATTTCATGCAAACTTTTATTCTGCCTTGCCATATCTTCCGCATCCACTTCACGTATGTAATCGTTGCTTGTTATTACCCCGTTTTCTAATTGTCCCAACGCTGTATTTTTTACATTTGTCCGTAGTTCGATTATATCATTATCTGACTGAAGGAGCGCTTTCAACTTATTTATCTCTTCTGTTTCCTGGTTAAGAGAAAGATTAGTATTGAATAAAAAAGTCTCTCTTTGTATATCTATGTTTTTATGACTATTTTCCAATAATGCTCTATCGTTTTTGGCATTGTACAGCCCGCTTAAAGGCCAGCTTAGCCTGATTCCCCCGATATAGTAGGGATCTAAACTGTTGCTTAAAAAGTCAAGCCCCGGCCTTCCTATTCCGCCCTGGAAAAACAAACCAAACTTAGGACGGTTTTTTGCACTGATGATATTCTTTTGTGCTTCGAATGCTTTTTGCCGGGAGTTGAAAAGCAAAAGCTCTGGCCTTTGAATCTCTTGCGAAATAGGTTTGCTCTGCGGCGTTATTAATTTTACATTTTCATCAAGAGATTGATTAATAAATAAGCCCAGCATTTTCAAATACGCAGCGCGGAAAGCCCGTAATTCTATCGCATGCTGATCGGCATTTAAAAGCTCGGCTTTTAAAACATCGGCGCTGCTTTTAAGCGCGGTTCCGTATTCAATAGCTGCTTTGGTTTTATTTAGACCGGCTTCAATATCTTTTTTGAGAAGGTCATTTTGTTGTAATCGTTCATTCACTAGCAAGACACCAAAGAAAAGTTGGTTGATGCGTTCTTTTAAAGTGTACAATTCAACTTCGAGCTGCTGGTCTTCAACCATACTATTCGCTTCCTGTAATTTTTTTTGCTCTTTAATTAATCCACCATCGTAGATTGATTGTGTTACTTCGCCATACACTTTATATTGATCTTTACTTAATTCAGGAACATTCATCCCCGGAATTTTTATGGGAATTTTTGTAACGGCTGATTGGTAACTTGCCTGCCCCATAAAATTAATCTGCGGCAGAAAACCATTGGCGATATTTTGAATGGAAAGCTCTTTACTTTTTGTAATTAATTCTCTTTGCCTTATCAGTGGATAATTTTCTTTTGCAAACTGATAGCAATCTTCCAGTGTAAATGTTTTTGTAGTTTGCGAAACAGAAGGAGATACTTTGAAAGATGCAGCCACCATTAAAAGAACGGGAAGTAATCTTTTCATTTTACTTGTTTTAAAAACATT
>JBDTMP010000418.1:0-14359 GCA_039934215.1 Ginsengibacter sp. | reverse complement strand
GTGCCTACGGCACACAACTGCGACAAATTTTGAATATAACCTTTAGAATTTTAAAATCAAAAAGCCTTTGATAAAGATGACTTGAACCTAAGCAGACAGCTTCAACCCATTAAAGGTTTACAATACTTATGATGTAGATATTTTAATCTTTCTAAAAATATGAACCTTACGAGGCTAATGATTTTGAAGAATCGGGATTGATGGAAAAACTAAATACGGTACGGTAAGACTGAAGCAAAGATTTTGCTTTTTCAATACCCTTATGTGTGATACAAATTGCAATTTTATCAAGTTGCTTAATAACAACCAATTCCTGGTTTGCCAACAATTGTAAGTGCTGCTGAATGGTATCCCAATCCTGCGATTGCCTGAGTATTATTTCCCTGGCGCTACATAAATAAGTTTCAGGATGCGGATCATATTTAACTATATGAAAAATCGTTTGCAATGTCTGATATTCGTTATCCATATAATAAATTTACACTTAACTCCCATTAGAAGATATTATTTAACAGTTAAAATTTATCAACATGGAAATCACATTTCTTAACATGCAGATTACCCGTTAAATCTTTTAATGTGAAGCCTTTTAAATCATTTGCCGAATATTTGCAAAATAATTTAAGCTTCCATGCTAAACTTTTTTACTACTAATCCCAGTGGAAAAACCTGTCGTCCGTATATTTCATTCAACAATGCACCTATGCCGGTATAGATAGCAGACGCGCCGCAAACAATGCCCTCGTATCCGGTAAAAGTTTTTAAGGCAGCATTGCCTGTTGCATCTCCAAGCGCCAATAAAAAAAACAAAATCGTTAAAGTCGCAAACACGAATTGCAACGCTTTGCTTATGCGAAGCGTGCCAAAAAAAAGCAGGCCCGTAAAAATCCCCCACATAACAAGATATGAGATCATTGCATTTTCTGATGCAGCCGCGATCCATCCCAATTTTGGCATTACGATAAGGCCTACCAATGTAAGCCAGAAAAAACCATAGGAAACAAATGCAGTAAAGCCGAAAGTATTATTCTTTTTTGCCTCCATTATACCCGCGACAATCTGTGCTAATCCCCCATAAAAAATTCCCATCGCAAGTATCATTGAATTCATTTCAAAAATTCCTGCATTATGAAGATTGAGTAAAACGGTTGTAAGGCCAAATGCAAGTAATCCAAGTGGTGCAGGATTTGCACTGGTATCCTTAATTATCAAAGCTGATTGATCCATAATTATTTTTTTTAATGAAAGTTTAAAATACTAATTGTATCGGAATTGTTTGAAAGTTTTTTTTATTAGCGGTTATTTCTAATGGCTACATAGCCCGGAAGTAAATTAAAGAGATAGTTTTTACAGTAAAACATATTACACGAACTTATTGCTATTCCGTATATTGGCACGAACTTGGTTTTTGTTCGTATATTTATACGAATTAAGTTATAGTTCGTTAATTAGTACGAATTGACATTAGTTCGTATATTTACACGAATAGATAAGGAATTCGTATGTTTACAAAATCGAAAAATATATGCAGGCAGTTCTTACAGGCGATATTGTAAATTCAACCAAACTTCCTCCGGCAAAAGAAAAAGCCCTTGTAAAATTATTAGAACAAGTGCTTAAATCGTATAAGTATGAATTTTATCGCGGCGATAGTTTCCAGGTACTTGTGAAGGAGGCAGGAGATTCGCTTCGCATTGCATTACTTTGCAGAACCGCCGCTATCGGCATTACCGAAAATAATGAGGCAGACATAAAAGTGAGTATTGGATTGGGAGAGGTGGACGACCGGATTAAAACCCTTGGCTCCGCAAAAGGCGAAGCATTTATTATATCGGGCAGGGCATTTGATGAATTAGAAAAAACAGGTTCCAGGCTCGTGATTTCCACTGCAAATACTATGGCCAATCTCAGCTTACAGGTGGTTGCAGACTATGTAAACTCGATCTACAGCAGGATGACATCAAAACAGGCAAAAGTAATTTTTGAATTACTCAAAGGAGGATTACAACAAAACGTTGTAAAGAAATTAAAGAAATCGAAAAGTACAATAAGCCAGCACGCAAATTCAGGGCGATGGACTGAAATTGAAAAGATTTTAAATCAATACGAATTATTGGTTAAAGAAATCAGTTGAAAATATTAATAGAAACTATCAGCAAATAATTATCACGAATGTTCATTGCATCAATATGGCTGATAAAATTATTATTAGCGCATCTCTTAACAGATTTTGTTTTGCAGCCCTGGAGTTGGATCGTAAGCCGCAATAAAAAACATTTTGCCTCCGGAAAATTGTACCTACATGGATTTGTCACCGCATTGGCCGCCTGGATATTAATTGGATGGAAATACTGGGTCGTTGCATTAGTGATCTTTATTACTCACACTCTTATAGACGGATGGAAATCTTACCAAAAACAAACCAGTACTTATTTTTTAATTGACCAGCTATTTCATCTAATAGTAATAACGGCATGCTGGTATTTTACATTTATACAATGGGAAAATGTGCAACACGCCTGGGCGGAATTGAATGGCAATTCCCATTTTTGGCTCGTACTCACCACATGTATTTTTCTTACAACACCATCCGGAATTTTAATAGGGCAGCTAACGAAAAACTGGAGAGACAAAATACCTGATTCGGAAAACCTGGCGAATGCCGGAAAATGGATTGGTATTGTGGAAAGAATTATAATATTGATCTTCGTAATACAAAGCCAATATTCGGCAATAGGTTTATTAATAGCGGCAAAAGGCATAATAAGATTTAATGAAAAAGACCGGCAGGAAATCAAAACTGAATATTTGGTAATAGGTACCTTACTAAGCATCGGAATAGCTATTGTTGCGGGATTAATAATTAAATACTAACTAATGAAATATTACAAAATAATTGGCTTACTGGCATGTGCTTTATTGATAGTGAGTTGCTTTCTGCCCTGGGCTTATTATGCTGATCTGAATAAAACCTTTAATGGTTTTTTTTCTGAAGGAAATAACTATGGAAAGCCGGGAAAGTTTTTTGTTTTTTTTGCGGTAGTGTCGACTGCATTGATTTATCTCAATAAAATTTGGGCAAAAAGACTCCATCTATTTTTATCAGCGCTCAATATTGGGTATTTGATAAAAACCTATGTCCTGTTCACATCATGTTACAACACATATTGCCCCGAAAAAAGAGCGGGGATTTATTTATTAATTATAAGTTCCGTTTTGATTATGATTATCTCAATTTCTCCTGATCTGAAGATTGAAAATGAAGAGAGTAAAAAAACAATAGATTAAAATAATACAAGAAAAATTATTCAAAAAGTTCAAGCCTGTTTTTAGGACGCTTGTCTTCAAGCCAAATAAAATTTTTAAGCTTTTTTTCTTCTTCAGGTATTTCTTTCATCGGGTACATTTTTCCTTTTACATCGTTTACAAAAAGTACTTTAATAAGATCCTCGTTTTTGAAATAAAGATCAATGACATCGCCTGTGGCACGGTTCATTCCTATATAAGCGCTGTCATCATCCAGGGCGTAATATATACTTTCCGCCTGCGAGCCTTTTACACGCATGTAATCAATTTTACCATCAACAAAATAACCGTTAATTGTTTTACCGGCAATCTGGTTATAAAAACCCTGCGTGGTCCTGTTCACAATCATTCCTTTTTCAAAGACATATAGTCTCCCGGGTTTTTTATTTTTCGTGTAAAGAAAAATAGTGTCTCCGGTTATCTGGCTCCTTCCACTCCACACCACCGGATCGTAGAATAACCTGAAAACCGAATCCTTCGCTGAAAAGAAAAGGCTATCGCAAATACTTTGAAGCGAATCGTTGAAAATTTTTACATGATGGAATGCAAGGAAATACCTCACTGCGGAGTCTGAATTATTAATAGTATCCTTCAGCAATTTATTATCAATAGCAATAGTATCTCTCACCATGGGAATTGAATCTACCCGCAAAGAGTCTGCGCCGGAAGAGTCGGGTGGTGAAATCATTTTAGAAGAATCAACAATTAATTGCTTATCGACGCTACTATCGTTTAGCGGCATTTCTATTTTACGGGATTTCGCAGAATCAATTAAATGCATGATGATCTTTGATGAATCCACAAGGCCCGGAGGCCGGAGATTTGAAACACTATCACCGGAAATAATTTTCGTACTATCCAAATTTGGATTTAATGGCACACTATCTTTTATAGCACTATCTTTTTCCAGTACCATTTCATTATTATTTACAAAAGTGGTAAGCCCTGAAAAAAGTGTATCAGCCGCGATATAAGTACTATCATCTTTTTGTTTTATAATCATAACGGGCTTCCTGGTGGCGAGGAATGAATTATTTTTTTTATTAAGAAATATTTGATTGCCTGTTACAATAAATCCATTAGCTGAATCTCTTACGATCGCATTGCCTTCAAGCTGGGCATTTCCAGATTTATCATCAAGAGCCATGTTGTTAGCAATATAAACTCGTCCGCTGCTATCCTTAACAGAAGTGCGGCTTGTGAAAAAAGCGTTCCCGGATTTGAGATCGTAAGTTCCCTGCGTGGTAACGATATCTACCTCCTTATTTCTAATATTAGTATTACCGGTAAATGCCACCACTTCCGATTGCATGTTATAAATGAGAGAGTCTGCTTTTATCCGGTTCTTAGGGCCAATCACATCTACATTATTTCTAAAATAAACATCTTTAGTGTCGGCATAATAAGTGCCTTCACGGCTTGTGATAGTATTCCCCCTGTTAATAACCTTTCCGCCATTATGATAATTTCCAATGCCGGTATTAAGATTATAATCAAGGTCCTGGGTAAACAAGGTTCCTTTTTTATCAGTAAGCTTTACATTTCTTTTTAAATAAGCGGTTTTTTCAAGTCCTACGTATTTCAGGTAATCAGCGTACGTTTGAACACTGTCGGCCTGGTTAATATGCACATTCCCAAAAGCTTCTACAATGTGCGTTGTGGGATTGATAACAACACTATCACCTGAAAAAAGAGTTGTCTGCTGCTTGATTATTGCGCCACCGGAAATTGTTTGTAATGTAGTGAGAGAGTCAATAAATATAGTTCGCATACTTGGACCGCGGATTATTTCAAATTCCCGTACCGTATCGACATTATTGGTTGGAGGTATTACCTGCGAGTAGGAATTAAAACTGATGTTTAACAAGATAGTCAGGCATACAATTTTCATTCGGGTGTGCATCCTGGTTAGTTAACCACTTTAAGTGTATCATCTATTAAAGGCGCAGTGATATAATTACCCTTATCTTTTTTACCAAAAAAAGAAATATTTACATATCGCTTCGGATGAACTCTTATATCATCGAGAAGAATATTTATTTTATTGGTGGTTGATTCAAGATTATTATATAATGTCTTATCGTTGAGAAGCAGCCCGAGTGAACCATCTTTACTATTGATTTTCTCCGAACCTCTTTTGAAATTTTCGACAGCTGCGTTCAGAGTATCAAGGGTCCTGGTTAAATCAATATTTGAAAATTTTGCAGATGCTTTTTGCGCATTTGTAAGAATATCATTGAGTTTCTCATTATTAGAATTCAGGTTGGCGGTAAAAGCGTTTACATTTTCAAGACTATGAGCAAGAGCACCGGTTTGATTATTCAATAATTGCTGAAGCGAAACCGCTGACAATGCAAATGAAGCGGTTGTCGTATTTAGGTTTGCAATGATTCCCTTTACATTATTTTTAGTAGTTGGGTCAAATACTCCTGTAACAATATGCAAAACAGAATCAAGTGATTTCACTGCGTTGCGCACTTCGTATAAAACAGGGTTAATCAATTTCAAAGCTTCATCAAAGGCGCCGCCGCTAAGAGATGTAACTAATGTGTCGCCGGATTTTAAATAATTTGTCGAGCTACCTAATTGTATTTCGAGCACCGGGTTGCCCAGGAGATTAGGATTGATCACAGCAAGAGAGTTGGATGGAATATTTACATCTTTTGTAAGGTTCACAGTCACTACTATTTCTCTCATATCTTTTCCGCCATCAAGATTGGCTATGGTGCCTACCTGCAAACCATTAATAATAACGGAATTGGATTTAGCCAGGCCTTGTACATTTTGGTAAACGGCATACATATGCGTTTCCTTTTTAAAAATGCTTTTGCCTTTGAGATAATTAAAACCCAATACCAGAAGCCCAACAGCAAAAATTGCAAGCAACCCTATTTTCGTTTCGTTATTAATTTTCATTTTTTTTATTTGATAATAAAGCCATAAACTTTTTGATTTATAAATTGCAATGGCGAAAATAGTAAATCTTTATTGGCATACAGAACTCAACATCATATATAACTTATCTCTCCCGAAAATAAAAATCGAAAGAAGGCACGTCTTCGAAAAGAAAAGATGGAATTATTATTTGGAATTTAAGACTTCACTGTTGACGTTAGGGGCTATACCCTCAACCTGGGATTTATATTTGATAAGTGCACGGGTAATTGACTCTGCAATTTCCTGCTGGCCTTTTTCACTATTGAGATATCTTTCATCATCATAGTTTGCGATGAAGCCGGTTTCAACTAATACCGCGGGCATTGAAGTAGCCTGCAGCACCCAAATACCTTTTTGCCGCTGATGTACACCCAGATCCTGCCTGCCCATATCAGCAATGTCTTCCTGTATCACAGATGCTAGCTTGTAACTTTTTTTAAAATAATTTTGGGTGTATAGTAAAGCTTTCGCCCGCCACTCAGGGCTGTCGTCATTTATTCCAAGTGTGCTGTCATTTTCTTCAGTCGCAAAAATGAGATCACTCTTTTCCAGGGCCTCTATCTTAGCATTAGTTTTATGCGCCGCAAAAATCCATGTACTCGTTCCCTTTCGCTCGGTGGGGATTTTAAAATATTGTTTTATGGCTACTTCCCTTGTATGTGGAGTAACAATTTTTTTCCTCTTTTTGCCTTTACCAACATACTTAACGGTATGATAAGTTTCATTTCTATACCCAATGATACGGGAGCCGGTTTTAAGATCTACAGCATCCGCATGTATGCAAACAAAAAGATCACCGTGATATTCATTTGCAATTTGTGCTTTTTCGTGGGGTGATTGATAAACATCTGTTGTTCTTGTTGGAATTACCGTTACTCCCGGCATTTTTTCCTTTAATGTTTCCACCAGTTTTTTGGAAATGGCAAGTGTGATATTCTTCTCTAAAGAGCCCAAGGTACCTTCATACTCGCCCCGTGCACCAGCATCACTTCCGCCATGGCCTGCATCTACGATAATTGTTTTTATTTTTTTGCCCTGGGCCTCTCCATCAAAGCACAACAGCATTAATACACTCAAAACAAGAAGACCAGCAATGGGTATTGATAAAAAAGAAATTACTTTCCTGAATTTAATCATTTAGAATAAAAATTTATTAGTTGGGTACGAAACTGAGATTCAGTAATCTTCACAAATCCTTAATTGAAATCTATCTATTTTTGTTTACTACTGCTATGAACATGATAAACAAAGTTAGCTTAAAAACTATATTGACTTTTGCTTCTACAGTTACACTATTTATACTGACGGTTCAAAGTAAGGATAAAGCGCATTTCAATATTTCTTTTCACAGATTTTTAACTTCAAATTCAGATACAACAACTCCAAATAAAAAAAATCCTTCAGCAGGAGAAAAACAAATTATAACGCCTGACTCAATTAAAGAAATTAGAATTCACACAGCAGATACGATTCCGGTTAAGAAAATTGATTCTGTCATAAACGTTGACACGATTCCATTTAGTAAAATTGATTCGACTTCAGGTGATTCATCTTCATTAAACAAATCAACAGATACTTTATTGTATAAAGTTTCAAAAAATGCAATTGAGGCTGTCCTGGATTATTCTGCCGAGGATTCTATGGTGCTTGATGTACCCGGTAAAACTGTAACCCTTTATGGAAAAAAAGCTGTAACCAATTATAAAGACAATGAACTTACAGCACCCGTCATCGCCTTTGACCAGGCATCCGGAGATATTATTGCGTCTATTAAAAGAGATAGCACCGGCAATGTAATCGCATTTCCTTCTTACAAGCAAAACGATTTTAGTTCCCAAAGTGATTCTATAAGGTTCAATATGAAAAGCGGGAAAGGGCTCACAAAAAGCACCTACACGCAGCAGGGCGAAATGTATGTATATGGACAGGTGATAAAAAAAATAGACAACGATGTTTTTTATGCATTAAGAGGAAGGTTTACTACATGCGATCTTGATACCCCTCATTTTGCATTCATCAGTAATAAAATAAAATTTATCAATAACAAGGTTGCGATTACCGGGCCGGTGCATCCTGAATTTGAAGGCGTACCTATACCGATCTATCTGCCATTTGGAATTTATCCTTTAAGCCAGGGACGTCACTCGGGTTTTCTGCCTCCTAATTTTGCGACTAACCAGCAACTGGGGCTTGGGCTTGAAGGATTAGGCTATTACAAAGTACTCAGCGATTATTGGGACATTATTTTAAAAACAAATATTTATTCTTATGGAGGGTGGACGCTTAATATAAATCCTAACTATACAAAACGATATCGTTACACAGGAAGAATTTCATTTGATGTACAAAATTTTAAAAGCAATTTCAAAGGGGATCCTGACTATTCGCGAAACCGGAGTTATCACATTGCATGGAGCCACTCTACTGATAGTAAAGCAAGGCCAGGCGTCACGTTTAGCGCCAGCGTAAATGCTGGCAGCAGCAGCTATAATTCCTATGTGCCCGACAGGCCAATACAAAATTTCCAAAACCAGTTATATTCTACCATTGCTTATTCAAAAACATGGAAAGACAAGCCATTCAATTTAACGGTTACTGCCAATCACAATCAAAATACCAACTTAAAAATCATTAATGTAAACCTGCCCGATGTGGGGTTTAACGTGCAAACAATTTATCCTTTCAGGAAAAAAGAATTTGTGGGAACACCGAAATGGTATGAGAACCTGGGCATTGCTTATAATGGAAATGCTAAAAGCCTTTTCTCTTTTTATGATACACTTCCGCAAATTTTCCGGCAAATATTAGACACGTTTCAATTTGGCGCACACCATTCGTTGCCGATTTCTCTTTCACTTCCCCAGATGGGTGCTTTTCAAGTAGCCCCTTCCGTTAGTTATGACGAGACCTGGTACCAGAGAAAAGTTTTCAGGGCGTGGGATACCGCGAGAAAAAAAATGGATACGACGGTTCAAAAAGGTTTTTATACTGCGAGGCAAATGTCATTTGGGCTGGGAATTTCTACAAGAATATTTGGAATGATAACTGCAAAAAATAAAGATGCTAAAATTCAGGCTATTCGCCATGAAGTACGCCCTACACTTGGCTTTAGTTATAAGCCGGATTTTAATAAAGATAATTTTTATTACACGCAGGTTGATACCACAGGAAGAAAGGGTCAATTTTCAGTATTTGAACAAAATGTTTTTAGCCCTTACTCGCCGGGAAGATTTGGTGGTTTAACTTTCGGGATTGATAATAATTTATCAATGAAAGTGCGTAATAAAAAGGATACCGGTGAAAATGCATTAAAAAAAGTATCGCTTATTGATGGCTTCAGTATAAACACCAGCTATAATTTTTTCGCGGATTCCTTTCAGCTAAGCCCGTTTGTTGTTTCCGCCAGGAGTAATTTATTTGATAAAATAAATATTACCGCCGGAGCCATACTCGATCCCTACCAGGTGAATGCAGAAGGACGAAGAGTAAACAGCTTGCTTTGGCAGCGAAATGCATTTTCATTAGGAAGGCTCGTAAGTGGGAATGTTTCTGTCTCGAGTAATTTCAGGGGCGGTGATAAAAAAACAGGTTCTAAAACGCCAACCGAACAGCAGCGTGATGACCTGATAGGAAATGGGTATACTACCGATGAATATAATAGTGAGTTGGCTTACATCTCAAATAATCCCGGGGAATTTGCCGATTTCAATATTCCCTGGTCAGTGAATTTTTCATATTCTTTAAGCTTCTCAAAAATCTTCGTTCCCAACCAGGGCTTTAGAACTGATTATACGCAAAACACAAATTTTGGAGGAACTTTAAATTTGACTCCTAAATGGCAAATGGGCGTTAATGGATATTACAATATATCGCTTGGGCAATTGAATACAATTTCTCTTTCAATTTCAAGAGATATGCATTGCTGGCAAATGTCAATAAATGTGTCACCTGTAGGCAGGTATCGTTTCTTCAGTATCAACATAAGCCCAAAATCGCCATTATTACGTGATATAAAAGTAAACAAGACCAGCTCTTTCCGTGATTTTTAGGTACCAGCAGAAAAGAATCTATTCAAAATTTCTATTGACAGTTTGAGAATTACCTTCCGGAACTATTAATATATTTTATCCAGGTCTTAATAAAGAAAGCATTGTTTGCATTGCTGATTTTAGCATCGCTAAGGTGCATGCTAACTTTGATATCACCGCAATTTGAAGTTATTACATAATCAAGCCGGTCTCCTGCTGCAAGCGAAACGGTAAGGCCTGTAAATTTTGTACAACCAATTTGATATTGCTTCGCATTACCTAATGGCCCCTTAGTAGAAAGTTTGTTGGAAATTTCTTCAAGTGCTTTTAAAAACCGGGGAATTTGTGCTCTCTCTACCGGGAAGAAACCATTAAATTTATCTGTTTGTGTAACATGATCGGTATATACAATAGGCTGGGCAAGCCTTTTATCCAGCAGCGCATATCTCTGCGCCTGGCTTTTTACAAGAAATAAAGAAAAAAAAATAAGTACAAAATATTTCATAAAATTAATTATCCGGGTTTATTTGTATTCTCCAAAAACCAATCTGAGCGTGTCAGAAATCTCACCCAATGTGCAAAAATTTTCAACCGCTTCTATCACTATAGGCATCAAATTTTTATTATTAGTTGCATTCTCCTTAATTTTCTCCAAAGTTGCAGCAACTTTTTGGTTGTCTCTTTTTTGCTTTAAATTTTTTAATTTGTCTGATTGCACCTGCCTGATGCTGTCGTCGACAGCAAATTTTGGTGGTTTTATCTCCTCGTCCTCTACAAACGCGTTAACTCCTACAATTATTTTCTTTTTTGATTCGATTGCCTTTTGATACTGGTATGCACTCCCCGCAATCTCGTTCTGGATAAACCCCTGTTCAATGGCATGAACGCTACCTCCCATTGCATCAATTTTTTCTATAATCTTCCAGGCTTCTTCCTCCACTTCGTTAGTTAATTTTTCAACATAATAACTTCCTGCCAGGGGATCAGCGGTATCAGCAATTCCGCTTTCATGCGCTACTACTTGTTGTATTTTTAAAGCTGTTGCGGCGGCGGCAGCTGTTGGCAAATTCAAGGCTTCATCATATCCATTTGTATGCAGGCTTTGTGTGCCTCCGAGAACAGCGGCAATCGTTTGCACGGTTACCCTGCTGATATTATTAAGTGGCTGCTGCGCCGTAAGAGTGCTACCTCCTGTCTGCGTATGGAATCGCATCATCATTGCTTTCTCATCAGTCGCTCCGGCATCCTTCATTATTTTTGCCCACATTCTTCTGCCGGCGCGGAACTTAGCTACTTCTTCAAAAAGATTATTATGGGCATTAAAGAAAAAAGATAGCCTCTTTCCAAATATATTAATGTCCAAACCTTTTTCTATTGCGGCTTTTATATAAGCTTTACCGTTGCTTAAGGTAAAAGCAATCTCCTGTACAGCGGTACTTCCCGCCTCGCGTATGTGATATCCTGATATTGAAATGGTATTCCATTTTGGAAGCTCTTTACTACACCATTCAAAAATATCGGTAATGATACGCATCGAAGGCTGTGGGGGATAAATATAAGTGCCTCGTGCGGCATACTCTTTCAGTATATCATTTTGAATAGTGCCTCTGAGTTCTGATAGGTCAGCGCCTTGTTTCTTTGCTAATGCAACATACAAGGCAAGCAAAATAAAACCGGTCGCATTAATCGTCATTGAAGTAGATACATCCTGTAACCTGATGTCTTTAAATAACGCTTCTATATCTTCTATTGAATCTATCGCCACGCCTACTTTACCCACTTCCCCCTCCGAAAGAGGATGGTCGCTATCATATCCTATTTGTGTGGGAAGATCAAACGCAACACTTAACCCGCTTACACCCTGGGCAAGAAGATAATGATATCGTTTATTACTTTCTTCTGCTGTGCTAAAACCAGAATATTGCCGCATTGTCCAAAGGCGGCCTCTATACATATCTTCCTGAACACCTCTCGTGAATGGGAATTTGCCAGGTGTTTCTTCTACATCGCCGGGGCCGGGCACATCAGAAGATGTGTAAAGTTTTTTTATTTCTATACCGGAATCCGTGTAAATCTTTTTCATGAATGTGGCTTAAATATCAGGCAAAGAAATCATACCGATTGTACATCCGTAATATTTCCATTTCATTAAAATAAATGGCTGTATGATCGGCATTATACCAGTCCTATAAATGGCATTAAGGTATAATTTATTTTGGTATCACATAATTTTCTTTGCTTCAAAATTTAGGGCATCCAATACAATATTATGAAGTGAAGCTTTGGGGTTATTGATGAGAAAATCAATAATTTGTTTGTTTAGATCCATGCCCGAAGCTTTAAACGGAAGGGTAGAGGCAAGTTGGTTTACAACATAAATATTTTGCTCTTTCAGATTGTTGATCGCCTTCCATACTTCAGTGGAAACGTACACCTGCTGGCTTATATTATAATCATATTCCTGCTTGATGGCATCAATAAGTGATATTTGCATTTGGCGGGAAGAAAGGCCTGCGTTGGGAGTGCGTGACAAAAGATTTTGAAGTGATATTCTTTCTGCAAGAAGAGTGAGTCTTTCATAAGCCTGCAACCGCAACTTTAAGGTCTCAGGGTCTATACCCGTTTTTTCTTCAATTTCCTTTTTCAGACCCGTGAATTCCGTTATCATCCAAATGGTGGCTAAAAATATAACTCCCAAAAGAATGACAACGATGGTTTCAAATGTTGACATTGTGATAATTTCAGCAAAAATACTTATTCCCTTAGTAAAGGTTTGTAAATTTGCAAGTGAAAAGATTTAATATTTTGTTGAAATACTAACGGCTAAAATGCCCGGTTCGTATTTTTCTAATTAAAATAATTATGGAAACAATTAATAAAACCCCGGTAACTTTTACAAACGGTGCAATAAATGAAATTAACCGCCTGATGAATCAACCAGGTTTTGATTCAAATAAGTTTTTACGTGTTGGCGTAAGAGGAGGCGGTTGCTCAGGTATGAGCTATATACTTGATTTTGATACCAAAACTGAGAAAGATGAGTTTTTTGAAATTGACGGCATTCCCTGTATTATAAATCCTGCCCACAGTATTTATTTAACCGATATGGAAATACATTGGGAAGGAGGGCTTAATTCCAGGGGTTTTACTTTTAATAATCCTAATGCCAGTACCACGTGCGGTTGCGGAAGTTCGTTTGGAGTTTGAGTTATTATATATTCCTTCGTTAATTCATTCAAAAAAATCTTAGATTTTTATACTTTTTCTCATCCAAAAGATGACTTCGTAGCTCAGTTGGTAGAGCAGCTGACTCTTAATCAGCGGGTCCAGAGTTCGAGTCTCTGCGGGGTCACATAGATTTTATACCGCTAAGAATTAGTGGACATCGCAATAGTTAATTCCATTGGATCTTGACCCATAAACCTAACGATTGCGTGTACTTACTTACCTTTGATTTATACACCTTTAAGGAACATAGTAATACAACTACGTTAATCAATTGTTTAATTGAGAAAAGGTCACTATTCTTTTAAACATCATGGCTTCACAACTTATCATTAAAGACAAGATCGAAACAAAAAAGCTGATCAAGGTCGCTCTGTTTAAAAAAGACATCAGGAAAACGAATCCACATAAGCACAATAATTATTTTGAAATTATTTACCTCTCCAAGGGCAGCGGCTATCATTATATTGACTCAGGAAAATATCCCGTTGCACCACCTGTTATGTATTTTATAAGACAAGAGCAAGTACACTTTTGGGAATTAAAGAAAGAACCTAAAGGATATGTTGTTATAATAAAAAAAGCCTTTGTTGAAAAAAGCCTGGATTACGAGCTCAAATCTTTACTCTCAAAAATCTCAACCCAATGCTGCTTACAGCTGACAGATAATAAAACCATCGAAAGACTATTTCAACTGCTTGTCGAAGAAAACCAGACAGATGATGAAAACGCATTTCATATTACGGAGGGCTTATTAAAATCATTATTGGCAAAGGTATTGCAGGTATCCGAGCCTGTCATCAATAAGGCAGAAGTTAAATCTGATCTGTTTCATTCTTTCACTGAACTATTAGGTAATTCTA